>DAOUTY010000220.1 GCA_030668425.1 Chloroflexota bacterium | reverse complement strand
GAAGTATATCCACTTGTTATCCTTGGTCTGGTAGACATTGGTCATTGCAGGCGTCTCTGATCTTTTGCGCGACGGAGCATATTCACCTGTCGCTAGCGCGCAACTCATGTCGATGCTTAATACCCAAACGCCAGTGTTGTATAGGCTGACATCAACCTCCTGCCCCACGCCGGTGCGCTCTCTTGCATAAAGGGCAGTGGTTATCCCACAGGCCATCGCTATGGAGGCAGTGTGGTCTCCCATGCCCCCTCTGGGGAATAGGGGAGGCATGTCTGGCTCTCTGATTGAAGCCATGAAGCCAGACCGGGCCCAGAAGGCGCTCACATCATATCCACGCCTTTCTCGGTCGGGGCCCTTGTGGCCGTATCCGGTTAAGCTGGCATAGACAAGCCTGGGGTTGAGCTTGGAAAGCACTGAGTACTCCAGATTATAGCGCTCGAGCTCGCTGGGGCGCAGGCTCGTGATAAATATATCGGCTCCCTTTAGCAACTTGTAAAGCACAAACTGCCCTTCCTTTTGACTTATATCCAGAGTCATGCTTCTCTTATTGCGGTTATCCAGTTCAAACAACCAGTCTACAGCCATCCCCCCCACATTAGACAGGCCCCGCATTGAATCACCCGTGACCGGATGCTCGATGTGCACCACATCCGCCCCCCAATCGGCGAGCAGGGCTCCAGCTCCGGGAGCTGCCACCCACTGAGCCACTTCCACCACCTTGATTCCTTCTAAAGCCTTTTTAGCCATGACTTTTGCTCTCTAACCGGGATTTCCCATTTCAACTCGTAGTGAGCTGATCTTCGTCCATCTTCGGTCTTGTCGCCGATGATATACCCATCGCATATGATTGGCAAGCCTGCTCAGAACCTCCCAAACAACCCGTGGCATCTCGGCCATGGGCTCCAGCACCCCAAAGGACCCTATTGTGTCTTACGAAAAAACGAACGAATTTAATTGCAGTCAACTCATACTATTTATCCCTGAGTAGTGCGACTATTTATCTGATTAATCGACTTGATTGAGGCTATACGAATGGCTAGTATTATTAGGCACTCATAAGAAAAATACCATATTCGAAATTGCTTGACATTACAAACTCTGCTTACTAGAATTCGATATTCCATCCAAGTAGGGAGAACACATGATGATAAGTGACACTTTCGAGCATCTGAAAAGCGGCCTGTTAGAACTTGATATGGAAACTGCAGTAGATGCTACAAAATCGATAGCGGACACGGGCGACACCCAGGCTGTCAAAGATGCCGTAGATACTGTTGCGGATGCGCTGCAAACTGTGGGTAAAAGGTTTCAAGACGGGGAGTGGTTTTTAGCTGAACTGGTCTACGCAGGTGAGATATCAAAGGAAATAATGAACATCCTGTCACCACTGATGGAGGCCGGAGCGCTGGGGTCAGCAGGCACCATCGTGGTAGGCACAGTTGCCGGCGATTTGCACGACCTGGGCAAGAACATTTTCATGAACTACGCGAAGAGCGCAGGCTTCAATATGATCGATCTTGGTATTGACGTACCTGCCCGGCAATTCGTCGACGCTGTTAAAGAGCATCATCCCCTTGCCCTCGGAATGTCCTGTCTCCTCACCTCCACGGACGCGGAAATCGGAAAGGTTGTCGAAGAACTGAAGAGGCACGGCCTCAGGGATAGGGTCAAAGTCATTATAGGCGGGGCTGCGCTAACAGAGCAGTTTGCAAAGAACGCAGGTGTAGATGCCTTCGCACCCGATGCAGTGACGGGTACTGACATCGTCAAGAAATGGAGCTCCCCATAATGGACTTCAAAGAACGCATTCTCACCGCCCTGAACCACGAGGAGCCTGATCAGGTTCCGGTCGCGGGCTTCATTCTGAGCCAGGTCACCAGCAATCAAATTCTGGGCAAACAGCCTGCTGATGTTGCAGCCATGCTGGGAAACGCCGAATTGCGGAGCGGGCTCAAGGATATTATGAACTCTACCTGGCCCGAGATCATCAACAGCACCTTGGCGGACTGGTTTGAAGCCGCAATCAAGCTGGGCTTTGATGCTAACTGGACTATATACTCCCAGATGCAGGTGGTAGAAGAGCCAAAGTTTAAGCAGGGTTTGGCCATGCACGATGTATGGGGGCGTGCCTGGGAGCTGAGAGTGGATGAAAATGGCAACACAGATGCGAGCTTTGTTCGTGGACTTTGCCCCACTGAGAAGGAGTGGTACTCCTGGGTGGAGAGAAACAAGCCACTCTATGACGAACTCATAAAGAATGTCAGAGATCATCATAAGAAGATGGCGGAAAACTACGGCGATAGGATACTGGCCATTGGGTCCCCAGGCACAGGGGTGTTTGATAACACGTGGCAACCAATGGGGTTCGAGAACTTCTGTAAGTTTGTGTATCAGAAGCCGGAATTCATAAAAAAAGTCATCGAATTTCAGACTGATCTCCTACTCAGGCATCTGAATGCGATAATGGAATCTGGGGTTGAAGTAGTGGTGGGCGGAGATGACTTTGGACACAAAACGGGGCCGCTAATGCGTCCCGAGCAAATTGAAAAGCTGTTCGGAGATAGCTATCGGCGTATCTCTGAGGCTGTACATAGCCAGAAGAAGAAATTGCTCTGGCACACCGATGGGAATGTCTATGCCTTGCTCGAAAAATTCGTTGAGTGGGGCTTTGACGGGGTGGTAAGCCTGGAGCCCACGGCTGGCATGGAACTAGGGAAGGTCAGAGAACAAGTGGGACACAAGCTGGTCCTGGTGGGCAATCTGGATATTTCCTATCTCCTGGTCAGAGGCACCAAAGAAGAGGTGGATGATACGGTCAGGAAGGCGATAAAGGATGCGGCCAAAGGGGGAGGCTATATCCTGTCGCCATGTAATTCCCATTCGGCGATTGACCCCACCCGACTGGAATGGATGATTGAAGCAGCGCATAAATACGGCAAGTATCCGATCGCGATTTAACATCTGGGAGCGGGAATACGACATAAGTGTCTATCGCATCTTTCTGTTTTGTTGCCTCCTCAAATTGACAGGCCCTTAGCTTCGTCTCAACAAAGGTCCGCACGATATCACGAGTGGATCCCAGCTTCAACCCATTGATTTCCCGGATCGTGTGGGCGGCCCTTTCTATCCAAGCCCCTAGCCTTGTGCCATAATGTAACCCTCGGCCCG
>DAOUTY010000155.1 GCA_030668425.1 Chloroflexota bacterium | reverse complement strand
TCCACCGTAGCAGTTCCGTCGTTGTTGCCATCGACGATTCTTTGATACCCATCGAGGTCGGTACTAACAGTGGGAGGCAATGCGGTGTTGTCCCCGGCATCAATGCAAGGCGAAATAGTTGAGAGCCGCAGGTTGTCATCTGCCGTGCCCTCGGTGTTATCAGAGCCGTCAGCATCCTGAAAATCCGGATTGAGGTTGATATTGCCAAGGCCCCAGTTTAACATTTCGTCGTTTGTGTTTAGTACTTCTGCCTGACCGTCTTCTAGATCGGAATAGCTGATGGTTAGACTGCTGTTATTCAGTGCGAGTTGGGGGCCGTTAGGGGCGCTATTTCCCCAAATTATACAATTTGTCACTGTTAGGCTGCTGATGTTGAAGTTAGCCATCCCTCCGCCTGTGTCTGCCGAGTTGCCGCTGAAGGTGCAGTTAGTCATAGTGGGACTGCTCCTGTCGTTGTGCATCCCGCCGCTGTAACTATTCGCCGAGTTGCCGCTGAAGATGCAGTTTATTAGTGACGGGCTGCTGTTGTTGAAATTGACCATTCCGCCGCCCAGTTCTGCTGAGTTGCCGCTGAAGATGCAGTTGCTCACCGATGGGCTGCTGCTCGTGACATTGACCATCCCTCCGCCTATGCCTGCCGAATTGCCGCTGAAGATGCAGTTAGTCACTGTAGGACTGCTCTGGAAGTTGCATATTCCGCCACCGTTGGAGTCTGCCGAGTTGCCGCTGAAGATACAGTTGGTTAACGTAGGAGAGGACGAGTCGTTGTACATCCCGCCGCCGTAGTTGTCTGCCCGATTCCCGCTGAAGGTGCAGTTGGTTACAGTAGGGCTGCCACTATAGTTGTACATGCCACCGCCATCAAGGCCTATGGCATTGCCAGATTTGATGGTAAAGCCATCAATTATGGCTGTTTCGTCAGTCTCGCTGCCTGTGACTACGTGGTAACTGTAGTATCCATCACCCAGGTCACCGCTCATTATGGATTTATGGATATGCCAATCACGCTCATCCAAGCTGGTCTCGCCGCCAGCGAATCCACCGTAGATGCCAACTCCATTGATAAGAGCAAATGTTGCCGTCTGGGCAAGTTGCGTTTTGCCATCACCTTGATCGGGGGTGTAAGTGCCCTCTGCCACCCAGATATCATCACCCTGTTGAGACGAGTCTAAAGCGTCTTGAAGGTGGTTGAACGCATTTACCCAACTCGTACCATTGCTGATACCGGGGGCATCGTGATCCACGTACCATATGGCACCCCCTTCCGCTATCGCCGTATTGTCAAACTTAGCCGCCGGCGCTTCTGAGTATGCATATACAGCAGGAACCGGTGTTATAAGGAGCAGTGCAAGCGTTGTAGAGAAGAGTGCGCCACGAAATTTTACACCTATTTCCATTTTGTACCACCTTGGTCGAAAAGTTGCACTAGTGCCTTTTAATCGCTATCGTCTTTCCCCAGAGCTTCAGAGATGAGTCTCTCGATTTCCGCCTTAAGATCCAGTGTCATTTCGTTGACTATTGAGGCAACCTTGGCGTTCGCTTTCTCCACCATTCCTGTAATGTCTTTATTTAAACAAGACGATAGTCGGTCTGCTTCGGTTAAATTGCCATTCCGCATATTGCTCACATCCGACTTCTGGCTATAATGATTCTATTGTGAACGAGTTCAACGCATGTGACAATCGGGTAATTGTACTTTTTTCAACGGCAATATCGTACTGTCGTTGGAATACCCGATCGGTTGTACTTGGTTGGTTTCTGGAAATTTTTCTCAAACGTTTTATAAGGAACGTCATATAATTTTCTTGCTAGCTCATACTTTTAGCCTAGTACCTATAGGCAATTTCAGAGTAAGCATATGTATGTAGCTTGCAGTTAACCTTCAAGTGAAGAGAAGCGTCAGTGGTAGTAATGTCAACGATAAATATAACGTGTACTCCCCAGAAACGGCATTAAAAAGCTGGCGTAGCTGTTGCCACAGGGGGCTGTCGAGGTTAATATAATAAGCCATGAGTTGAGAGCTTCCCTGAGAAGTGTGGCTAGAGCAGATGCCCTAGGCCACCCTGTTTTGCTGGATTTGGTGACGAACAATCTATGAATTGAGATCAACTATGCAGAATGACAATAGCAAAAGCAATCCTCTCCTTGTAATTGTCGGCATGGCCGGTTCGGGCAAATCCTCCATAGCGCAGCACATGAAGCAGAAAGGCTGGCATGTCATACGCTTCGGGGAAATGACGATGCATGAGCTGAAGTCGCGCAATCTCCCCATCAATGAAGCCAACGAGAGGGCTGTCCGCGAGGAGCTGAGGACTACGCATGGTATGGACGCCTATGCCAAGCTGTGGCTTCCAACAATCGTTGAAGCCCTATCGGTCGGGCCGACCGTGATTGACGGCATGTATTCCTGGGACGAGTACAGGTTCCTCAGAAAGCATTTTGGGTCTCAAATGACGGTAGTAGCCATATTCACAACCCGTCCCCTGCGTTACGCCCGGTTGTCGCAAAGGCCGGACCGACCGCTTTCTGCTGAAGAAGCCGAACAGCGCGATTTCGCTGAAATCGAAAACGTTGAAAAGGCAGGGCCAATCGCAATAGCGGATTACACCATAGTTAACGACGGCACTGAAGAAGACTTGTTGCTGGCAGTGGATAAGCTGCTTTCCGACCATATACTTAGTCAGTAGCCCTTGAATGAACCTGTGAGGTTGGATTATTTGTGGATTCCTGCTACCTGCTTTCGCAGGCACAAGTTCCGCAGGAATGACAGAAGAAGCCGCTCGATGGGCACGCACGATGTCATCCCCGCGGAGTAGGGGCGTTCAATTGAACGCCCCTGCAGTCTCAGGGCGAACGGTTTAGATTCTATTTTCAAAGCAATGACAAGGGTAGATTGGCCGACGTCGGCCAACCTACCCAACGACATATCCTTCGCTTCTACCCCGGAATAGGGGGCCAAGAGCGCGTAGGGTGGGTGAAATGAAATGTAACCCACCAGAAAACTGTTAGCCGAAGGGATCAGGGCGAACGCAAGTACAAACGGTAGGTTCCGCGGCTCTGCGCCCACCCAACCAGTCTATTTGCGGCTGGTTTGTACCAACGCACGCTAAAGTGTTCCAGCGAGTAGTTCTGCCCATTACGTTGTGTAGAAAGATTTCCAGCAGCGCGTTTGCTTGGAAAACCAAGTAGCCTGCCTCTCCAATTCCAGGTGACAATCCCCTTGCATTCGCTGATTTGATGGGTTATGATGTTATAGAATTTTGGAGAATTTTATAAGATTTGCTATATTTGGATGACAGGCTCGTGAGTCTAAAGAAAGATGAATCATTTCCCTCTTTCCCTTTGCAATTTTCCTGGGAGCATGAGCTTTGGACCAACAACCGCTAGTCGCAATAAGTGAAGCCAGCCAGATTCTTGGAGTTAGCGAGGCAGCTCTGCGGCAGTGGACGGATGAGGGAAAGATAAGGGCGTTCATAACTCCAGGTGGTCACCGGCGTTATGCAAAGGCGGAACTGAAGAGGTTCATGGGTTCGCATCACAGGGTGCTGGGCATAAAGGATTTGGTTATAGAGTTGGAAAATACCACCAACCTGCTCGGGGAGGTTGCCAGGACATCACCCAGTACTACTGTGTGGTATAACAAGCTCAGCAGAGACTCACAGGAAGATTTAGCCCGCCTCGGGCGAAGTCTTCTCAATCTGATTGTCAGATATGTCACCGAGCCTGCGAAGCGAGAAGAAACTGTCGAACTTGCGCGCGATGTTGGTCGCGGTTTTGGCGAAACGCTGGCCAAGTCGGGACTTCCACTCATCAACTCTGTAGAGGCGTTCATACTAAACCGCTATCCTATTATGAACGCGGCTACTCATCTTTTACAAAAGAGGGAGGCTTTTACCAGGCGTGTCGTAGAGGCAATACCACTGGTAGCACAGGTTATGGATGAAGCTCTGGTCTCCTTGGTGGAAGCGCACCAGCAATATCGAAATGGGATTCAGAGTGAATCCAAAGGAAAACATATCGGGTGATATCCATCTCGGGGCTGATATGTAATCCGATCAGCCCTGGTGACAGCGTGCCCTTTATTTCCATTATCCAGGGGTGAGCCACTGCTCGGGGAAAATTTATATTAAATAGGGGTGTAATATGTTGGAAAGACTCTCCAGCCGAATCATGAAGATAGCCCTACCCATTTTAATTGTGGCGATTGCACTCGCTATCCTCGGCGGTTATTTCGGTTCAAGGATAGAGGTCAATATGGGGTTCAATGAGATGGTGCCTAATGATCTGGAATCTATGCAGGCAATGGAGTGGATAGAGGACAATCTTAACATTAATCTGACCGAGGCGTCCCCGGTAATAATCCTGATCGAAGCTGACAACATCGAAGCTTCTATGCGCCAGATAGGCCCGCTCTGGGAGGAACTGGAGGGGCTGGAAAGTGTCAGGACCATCAGGCCCGAGTACCCTGAAGAAGGCGCAGGAGCCTATGGTCAGGCCATATTGACTCATGTTTATCTTACCGAGCCACTAACCACGCTGGAGCTTCGCGAAAGGGTTCTTGGGGAGGTGGACGGTATCCTTGAGAAGTACGAGGGAGGCCTCCAACTGACGGCTGTTGGGTTACCGGTGGTGATGGAGCAAATGCAGGAGAGATTGCCCTGGGAGCAGTTCAAGGTCGCTATCTTCACCCTTGCTGGATTAATCGTTGTTCTGGCCTTGGGCTTCCGCAAGCTCTCGGCTCCGATCATAGTCTTATGCACTCTAGGCATAGCTATGGCGTGGACCCTAGGCATTATGCACCAATTC
>DAOUTY010000031.1 GCA_030668425.1 Chloroflexota bacterium | reverse complement strand
GGCCACCTGATTAACTACCCTGATATAACCTATTGTCACAACCCGGATTTCAGAAAAAACAATATCCTCAGGTCACTTTTCTATGCCGAGGATGAAATGAATGACGACTTCATCTTTTCCTATTCGGATATATTGTACAGCAGGGAGATTGTGGCAAGACTCATCGGCAGCGAGGCGGATGTCGCTCTGATAGTGGACGTCAACTGGATTCAAACTTACAAAGGGCGTGACCAGCACCCGATCTCCGAGGCTGAGCTGGTTAAGGTTGAAAACGGTAAGGTGGTAAAGATAGGCAAAGAAGTTGTCAAGCCCGAAGAGGCTCATGGAGAGTTTATCGGTCTTGCCAAGTTCACCAAATCAGGGGCTGAGACTATGAAGGCAGCCTATCGTCGGGTATCGGAAGACCATTGTGCGAGTCCCTTTCAGAATGCAGCCTCATTGGATAAGGCATATATGACGGACATGCTCCAGGAGCTTGTGGACGACGGGTTGCTGGTGCAGAGCGTTGACATCGAGGGTGGCTGGGTGGAAATCGATACTCCCCAAGACCTGGAACGAGCCCGTGGCATGTTTGGCACATAGATGCAAAGGATAAGGTCTGCAGAATGAAGTCCCCAGAGTCAACAGAACAACTGCAGCGCTATTGGCGAAAGCGAATCCTGATATCGCTCTGGATAAGCTACGCCATGTTCTATGTGGGACGGGTCAACATGGGCGTAGCCATCCCGTTGCTTCAGGATGAGTACGGACTCACGAAGACCGCGCTGGGAGGCGTGACTACTGCCCTGTTCTTTGCCTACGGCGTCGGGCAATTCGTAAACGGACAACTGGGAGACAAGTTCGGCGGCAGGATCATGATTGCCACGGGGTTGATACTGAGCGCAGTATTCAACCTGCTCTTCGGTTTTTCCTCCGTTCTAACGGCCATGATAGTGATCTGGGCTCTAAATGGGTACGTCCAGTCTATGGGATGGTCCCCTAGCGTCAAGACAGTGGCCAACTGGTTCCCGCGCAAGGTGAGAGGCAAAATCAGTTCGGTAATGGGCTCCAGCTATCAGGTCGGAGCTGCCGTCTCCCTCATCTTGGCCGGCCTGATGGCCGACTACGTGGGCTTGAGGTGGGTCTTCTGGCTGCCGACAATCCTTCTTGTCATCGCCGGCATTCACTGGTATATCAGAGGCCGTAATGCCCCCGAGGTTGTAGGCCTGCCCAGCATTGAGGAGGAAGAGCAAGGCGTGGAGAGAGACGAGGCTTGCCGCGACCATCACCTCGGTTTCTCACACACTCTGCGCACGGTATTGACGAGTCGCCCCATTTGGATGGTGGCCTTCGGCCTGTTTTTCCTGAATATCGTCAGATACGGGTTCATGGACTGGGCACCTACATACTTGTTCGAAGAAGAGGGCGCAACCATATCGAAAGCAGCCTTCAAGACCGGGCTTATGCCGGTCGCAGGCATAGCCGGAACTCTCCTTGCCGGTTGGCTATCGGACAATGTTTTCAAGGAACGCAGGGCACCCGCTGCCGCTATCATGCTCTTTTTCCTGGGTTTCTTCACCTGGGTATTTATCCAGACGACAGGGGCACATTGGGCCGTGGGACTACTAGTGCTGATGGCTATCGGCTTCTTTACCTACGGACCTCACGTTGCCATGGTCACCGCATGTCCCATGGACTTTGGCTCCAGAAAAGCCGCTGCCTCAGCAGCCGGCTTCATCGACGGCATGGGCTATATGGGCGCTGCCCTGACAGGTGTGGTTTCGGGCTACCTAGTCGAGAACCACGGGTGGGATACCGCCTTCTACCTGTGGATGGCAGGTGCCTTGGCAGCAGGTGTGCTGATGCTGATGCTCTGGAATTATCGACCGAAAATTGGGGAGTACCACTAGGGCGGCAGTGAAAGTGTATCGAGCCTAGACTCGTGTCTGATGGGCCTCCTGCGACGGAAGCTCCAGTTTCTTGGGGTAATTGCCTCCAGATCCTCCCGAACTGTCAGCTAAACAGCTTCAAGCACTCCTTTTGAAATCCCGGATATGCTCTTCATTGGATTCGTTTTCGCATGATATCCTCATGGTAGCAGTAGCAAGCTAGGGGCTTTTATGTTATCATCGTTACTGGATAGGCAGAGTTATGATCCCCAAGTATAGCCACCAAGAGATCGAACAGAAATGGCAGGCTAGATGGGAAGCCGATCGTCTTTATCAGGTGCATGAGACCTCAGAGCGCACCAAGTGGTACGCGCTCACCATGTTTCCCTACACCTCGGGAGACCTCCACATCGGGCACTGGTATGCTATGGCTCCCTCGGATGTCCAGGCCCGCTTTAAGCGGATGCAGGGCTATAACGTGCTCCATCCTATAGGTTTCGATGCTTTCGGCCTTCCCGCGGAGAACGCTGCTATCAGGGAAGGCGTCCATCCCTACACATGGACGATGCAGAATGTTGAAAACATGCGCCGCCAGTTGAAGACAATGGGCGCTATGTATGACTGGAGCCGGGAAGTGATTACATGCACCCCCGACTACTACAAGTGGACGCAGTGGTTCTTCCTCAAGTTCTATCAGGCGGGGCTGGCCTACCGGGGCAAGGCTCCAGCCAATTGGTGCTCTCAGTGCCAGACGGTACTGGCCAATGAGCAGGTTATAGGCGAAGGCCTTTGTGAGCGTTGTCATACCCCTGTAGTCAGACGGGACCTGGAGCAGTGGTTTTTCAGGATTACAAAGTATGCTGATGAGCTGCTTGAGTACCCGGGAGTGGAGTGGCCGGAACGCGTGAAGGTGATGCAGCGCAACTGGATCGGCAAGAGCGTCGGCGTGGAGATCTCTTTCGGAATCGAGGATGAGGGTGTGGAGGAGAAAGAGATCAGAGTGTTCACCACCCGTCCCGATACCACCTGCGGGGTCACTTTCCTTGTCCTTGCGCCAGAGCATCCCCTGGTAGCTAAGCTAACTAAGCCTGAGTGCAAGGAGGAAGTACAGGGCTATATTGAAAGGGCACTTGGTCAGACGGAGGTCGAAAGGCTGTCGGCGGAGAAGGAAAAGACCGGGGTTTTCATTGGTGCCTACGCTGTCAACAGGCTGAACGGAGAGAAGGTGCCGATCTGGATTGCTGACTATGTACTTGTTAGCTATGGCACCGGGGCGGTGATGGGGGTGCCCGCTCACGATCAGCGTGACTTTGAGTTTGTTCAGGATTTCGGTTTGCCCATAAGAGTTGTTATCTCTCCTGAGGGGTGGTCGGGGGAGGCGTTGAAAGAGGCCTACGTTGAACCGGGCATCATGGTTAACTCCGGGCGGTTCGATGGTATGCCCAGCGAACAGGGGAAAGAAGCCGTTGCTGATTTCATGGAGGCTGAAGGCATTGGCAGGCGAACTGTAAGCTATCGGATTCGCGACTGGCTTATATCCCGCCAGAGGTATTGGGGGGCACCGATTCCCATCATCTATTGCTCCAAATGCGGCACAGTTCCGGTACCGGAGAGCGACTTGCCCGTGTTGCTTCCTAAGGATGCCGAGTTTAAGCCTACCGGCGAATCACCGCTTAAGTACTGCGAATCATTTGTAAACACCACGTGTCCCCAATGCGGCGGTCCCGCCCGGCGTGAGATAGACACCATGGACACCTTTATGTGCTCCAACTGGTATTTCTTGCGCTATGCCAGTCCTGGATATGACAAAGGCCCCTTTGATCCTGAGAAGCTGGCCTACTGGATGCCTGTGGATCAGTATACCGGAGGGGCGGAGCATGCTACCATGCACCTGCTCTACTCTCGCTTTTTCAATAAGGCGATTCGGGACTTGGGGCTGGTGAATTTCGACGAGCCCTTTACTCGTTTTTTTAATCAGGGAACCATTGTGATGGAGCGGCAGAAAATGAGCAAGTCGCGGGGTAATGTGGTAAACCCCGACGAGTATGTAGCGAAGTTGGGTGCGGATACGGTGCGTGGCTATCTCATGTTCCTTGGCCCCTGGGATCAGGGTGGCGGTTGGGATGACAGTGGCATAAGTGGTATATGGCGCTGGCTCAATCGCGTTTGGAATCTGGTTCTGGATGAGCAGGGGGGCGGGGGTTTGCCCCAGATGGACCAGACAGCGGAGAGCGAACTTCGCCATCAGACTCATAAGACGGTAAAAAGGGTTACCCAAGACCTGGAGAAGTTCCGTTTTAACACCATGCTGGCTGCTCTCATGGAGTTTACCAACTATCTGACCAAGGTAAAGGAAGGGCACTCGGTTGGTCGAGACACCTGGCGGGAGGCGCTCGATACTTTGCTTCTTCTCATTGCTCCTACTGCTCCTCACATGGCGGAGGAGCTATGGGAACGGGCAGGTCACACCTACAGCGTCCATAATCAATCCTTCCCCTCGTGGGATGAGGATTTGGTTGTAGAGGAACAAGTTACCCTTGTGATCCAGGTAAATGGCAAGCTTCGTGACCGGGTGGCCGTTCCCGTTTCTATCACGGAGTCTGAAGCTCGTGAGCTGGCACTGGGGAGCGAGCGGGTGCGAGCGCACATCGATGGCAAGGAGATCAAGGATATCATCTATGTGCCGGGGCGATTGGTGAACGTGGTGGTGAATAAGTAGAGCGTAGTAATCACTCCCGGTCCTGCAATAAACTTGGAGATGGGTCCTATGATGAAAGAGATTCGCGTTCATGCAAGAGCGGGACAAGGTGCGATCACGACTGCTACGATCCTGGCCAACGCAGCATTCGAGGATGGCAAGTACGCTTTGTCGTTCCCGACTTTTGGGGCGGCACGTATGGGGGCTCCAATGAATGCATTTGTCCGCATCGGTGACGCTCCGATTCGCGTGCGCAGCCAGATTTACAAGCCGGACTATGTGCTGGTGCAGGACCCCAGCTTGCTCAGGGGATTCGATGTAGTCGCGGGATTAAAGCCCGATGGACTCGCTGTGATCAACAGTACAAGAAAGCCTTCTGAGCTTGGCCTTAAGACCCAGGCCAGGGTATTGACGACGCCGGCGGCGCGGATTGCTAAGGAGATCATGGGCCGTGCCGATCGTGTCAACACTGCTCTCATTGGCGCCTTCATTGCTGCTACCGGGGAGCTAACTATGGAGGCGATTGAGAAGGCAATCTACACTCGCTTTTCGGGGAAGGCGGCGGAGAGTAACTGGAAGGCGCTCGTTGCGGCTTACGACGAGGTTAAAAACAGGGAGAATGGCTTATGAAGATTACACTGGGAACGGTAACCCATCCGGGGGGCAGCCGTGTCAATAAAACAGGAAGCTGGCGCACGGCGAGCAAGCCGCGCTTCAATCATCAGGCTTGTGTAGCCTGCGATGTGTGTGCCTTGGTCTGCCCTGAGGGCTGTATCTTTGGCACGGGTCAGAACACCTACTACGCCAACGAAGACTATTGCAAGGGCTGCGGCATCTGTGCTGAGGTCTGTCCCGTCCACGACATTGAAATGATACCGGAGGCAGGTGAAGATGGTTAAGGGAAGAATGTTACAGGGTGCCCGTGCAATGGCTGAGATGTGTGCCTTATGTCGTCCTAAAGTCATTTCAGCCTATCCGATAACCCCGCAGACCCTCATTGTTGAGGAGTTGTCCCAAATAGTGGCCGATGGCGATCTGGAGGCGGAATTCATTAATGTTGAAGGCGAGCATTCAGCGGCGTCAGTAGTCTTGGGAGCTGCCGCTGTCGGTGTCAGGGTATTCACCTGTAGCTCCTCTCAGGGTCTCTTGCTTATGAGCGAGGTGATTTTCAATATCGCAGGAATGCGCCTTCCCGTGGTGATGATCTGCGTCAATCGCTCGGTATCAGCGCCACTGAATATCTGGAATGACCAGCAGGACTCAATAATCATGAGGGACAGTGGCTGGATTCAACTCTACGCTGAGAACAACCAGGAGACCTGTGATCTGCTGCTTCAGGCTCACAAAATCGCTGAAGACCACCGGGTGATGTTGCCGGCAATGGTTTGTTGTGACGGGTATGTTCTGCCCCATGCCTATGAAATAGTTGACCTCCCCAGCCAGGCGGAGGTAGATGCTTTCTTGCCTTCTTATGATCCCATATACAAGCTCGATATCGACAATCCCACAACCATGGGGGCTTTTGCTGACCCGGAAAAGTATATGGAGACGCGGTATATGATTCAAGAGACCATGAAGAAGTCTCTTTCCGTAATAGAGGAGGTGGCCCGCGATTTTGGGAGTTCCTTTGGCCGCTCCTCCTATGGCCTCTTTGAGAAATACCGTGTCGATGATGCTTCCACCGTGGTGGTGGCATTGGGCTCCATGGCGGGGACTATTAAGGATGTGGTGGATGAGTTGCGGGATCAGGGGGAAAAAGTCGGCATACTCAGGCTAATATGCTATCGACCCTTCCCCAAAGAGGCTCTCTATGAGGCGCTGAGCGCCGCTGAGAATATAGTCATTATGGAGAAGGACATTTCTTTGGGTGGCAGCGGAGCGGTCGCCACTGACATGAGGGCTGTCTTCTATGGTCGTGAAGCGTGTCCCAGGATCAGTGGGTTTATCCTTGGCTTGGGCGGCAGAGATATAACTGTGGACGACATAAAAACCACTATAAGCAAAGCGCAGCATCAGGTTGCGGATGCTGATTTTGTTGGCTTGAAAGAGGACCTGGAACTGGAGGGGATAAATGGTTAAGGTGGAAGAACGGGACAAATTCAACGATCATCTCCTTGCTTCAGGACATACGGCCTGCCCCGGCTGCGGTCAGTCGCTGGCAGCGCGTCTGGTACTCAGAGCAGCCGGGCGCAACGTGATGGTGGTCAACTCCACCGGATGCCTTGAGGTGTTTAGCTCCAAGTATCCAGAGTCGGCGTGGGAAGTGCCCTGGATTCATTCATTATTCGAGAATACATCGGCAGTAGCTGCGGGGATTGAGGCAGCTCTCAAGATCACTGGCCAGTTGGACAGGGTAAGGGTCATCGCGCAGGGTGGTGATGGCTCTACGGCTGATATTGGGCTTGGCGCTATCTCAGGCATGTTGGAGCGTGGCCACGACGTCCTCTATATCTGCTACGACAATGAGGCTTATATGAACACGGGCATCCAGCGTAGCGGGTCCACTCCCTATTATGCTCGTACCACTACCAGTCCTCCGGGCAAGGTTTCTCGGGGAAACTGGAGGCCGAAGAAGGACGTGCCGCAGATCGCGCTTGCACATGGTATCCCTTACGTAGCTGTTGCCTCGGTGGGCTATCCCATGGACTTGGATAGAAAGGTGAGGAAAGCTCTCTCGATACGCGGGCCCAAATATGTCCAGATTCATGTTCCTTGCCCTCTGGGCTGGGGCACTGCTCCCGAACGCACCATCGATTTTGCCAGGCTGGCGGTGCTTACCGGGCTTTACCCCTTGTATGAGGTGGAGAACGGGGAGTTGAGGGCACTGAAAATCCCCAAGAAGGTGCCGGTGGAGGAGTATTTGAAGGAGCAGGTGAGGTTCAGACACCTATTTGGTAAGGAGGACCGGAAGAAGGAGATCGCGGAAATCCAAGGGATCGCAGACCAGAATATCGAGAAGTTTGGGCTGATAGTGAAATAGGGAGTCAGGGGAATCTGCAGAGGAGTACCTCCAGTTCAGATGCCTCGACGTTCGCTGGGTTGAGCACAAAGGTCAACCCAGCGTTTTGCTTCCCATATGGTATCTAGTAGCCGATTACTATGATGAATACCGAAGTCTATAGGCTCGTTGACAGCCATGCGCATCTCGATGAGATAGAGGATATCGAGAGAGCGATTCTGGATGCGAAGCAGGTAGGCATTGTTGCGCTGATCGCTGTCGGCCAGGACTACGAGTCCAATCTCAAGGTGCTTGAGCTCTCAGAGAAGTATGAATCTTTTGTATATCCCGCGCTGGGCTTGCACCCCTGGAGCTTGGGGAACATGGATGCTGCGCAAATCGCTCTCAATCTGCGGCATGTTGAGGATAATATCGAGAGGGTGGTTGCAATCGGTGAGGTTGGGCTGGACTATCATAAGAGGGTGAGGGCGGTGGCGGACAAGGAGCGACAGAGAGAAGCCTTCAAGGCCATGCTGGATCTGGCGAGAAGGTATGACAAACCGGTCAGCGTTCACAGCAGATATTCCTGGAAGGACAGCTTCGACCTGGTTAAGGAGTCTGCGGTGGAGAAGGCGGTTTTTCACTGGTACACGGGGTTCTCCAGCGTGCTGCGTGAGATAATTACCGAGGGCTACTTCATCTCCGCTACTCCTGCAGGGGAGTACCATGATGAGCATAGAAGGGCTATAAAGGAGACCCCGCTGGAGAGCCTGCTGCTGGAAACGGATTCCCCCGTTAGCTATGGGAGAGAAACGAGATACGAGTCACGGCCCTCGGATATCATCAGGTCACTGAAGGCCGTTGCCCAGATAAAAGGGCTGGAAGAGAGCATCGTAGCTCAGCGAACGACAAGTAATGCCATAAGGCTATTTGGCTTGACTGCTTGATTCCCGGCAAAGAGTCGAGTCTTGTATTGATCCATATGGAGGGTGGATATGCAAAACGGCGAGAATAGTTATGCAAGCCAGGTTCCTGACATAGATGCCTACATGCATGACTTGATAGTGACCAATCCGTTGATAGAGTTAACCTATCGTTCAGCGATTCAGGCACTGCGGCTTCCTGCGGGGAGTCAAGGGTTGGACGCAGGATGCGGGATAGGCTTACAGGCCTTGTTGCTGGCGGAGGAAATAGGATCCGGTGGACATGTCACCGGCCTTGATGTGTCCCCTGCATTTCTTAACCGCGGGAGAGAGATTGTAGAGAAGGCAGGTTTGTCGGAGCGGATTTCTTTTCATGAAGGGGATGTAACCAAGCTTCCCTTCGACGATGATACATTCGACTGGATATGGAGTTCCAACTGCGCTGGATATGGGCCCTTCGAACCCTTTTCTTTGCTGAAGGAGCTTGCACGAGTAGTTAAGCCTTGCGGAACCGTAGCCATACTTGTCTGGTCTTCTCAACAGCTACTTCCGGGATATCCCCTGTTGGAGGCCCGGCTGAATGCTACAACTTCGGGGATTGCCCCTTTCGTTAAGGGGAAGAGACCGGAGTTGCACTTCCTGCGCGCGCTGGGTTGGTACCGTGAGGCGGGACTGGAGGAACCCGCGGCCCAAACCTTTGTGGGCGACGTCCACGCTCCGTTAGGTGATGATATCCGCAGCGCCTTGGTGGCACTCTTTCAGATGCGCTGGCCCGGGGCACAGTCAGAGTTGACGCAGGAGGATTGGGCGGAGTATCAGCGTCTCTGTCAACCAGAGTCACCGGATTTTGTTTTGAATCTTCCGGATTACTACGCCTTTTTTACTTGTTCAATGTTCCACGGCAAGGTCGCTAAATAAGGTGTTCAGCGAATCTGTGGTACAGGTTTCTATAGGCCTTCAGCTATCTGGTTGCCAGTTTGGTCGGTGATGGCCTGATCTGCCATTAGTCATTCCAAAGGGGATTCATCACCAGGCCGGCGGGTGTCTTGGGATGGAAATAAGTAGACTTCTGGGGCAGCCTCATGCCTGCGGCGGCACTGTCGAGGATGCTGGATACGGAAGCAGGGTTGAGAAAGAAAGCGAGTTGGTACTCACCGGAATTGACCCGGGTTCTAGCTTCCAACCCGTCTCGGGTATATTCGAGGTGTTTAGCCTCTTTTTCTGGCGTATCTATCCCCAGCGCTGCTTGTAAGATGATCCGTTGCAGCAAGACTACATCCAGGTCTTTCCAGAGCTTTAGCTCCTCCTCTTTCATTAGGCTCTGAAGGTTGGCATCTCGGCGCAGCCTCAGCAAGCACAACTCCTGCTCATGCAGGCCGTAGAGGCCTAGAATGGTATCCCCTCGCCCTCGCATTTCAAGGGTATGTAGCCAGTTCTGGATGGTATCGTAGAGGGTCGCTAGGGGCGGAAGCAATTCTTCCACGTCGAAGTAGGGGGATATTGTTTCCTCAAGGTGTGCGATCCTGTGTGATTCCAGCCCTCGCACCAGCCGGTGGGTTGCCAGCATGACGAGGCCAGGGTCCTGCGAGTCCATCAAACTCATCATAACGAAGTTGAAGGGCTCGTCTCCGGTGTGGGAAGGATTTGCAGCCCATTGCTCCTTTTGGTAGCGAAGCGCTGTCTCGTATCTATGGTGCCCGTCTGCGATGTAGATGTCTTTGTCAACGAGGAACGCGTTGACTTTGTCTATTGCTGATTCATCCGTTATCACCCACAGGTGGTATCTCACCCCGTAGTTATCCGTTGCGCTCACATCGGGCTCTGTCTTACTCAGTTCCCGCAAGTAGGTTGACACCTCACCCTTCTCAGTGCGAAACAGGCCCATGATCGGGCTTATGTTGGCATGGCACGATCTCAGCAGGTGAAGTCGGTCAACTGCTGGCTCCTTACGGGTTCTTTCGTGAGGATGAATGCGGCCTTTCTCCGAATCCTCGAGCCCTACTCGGACGATGAGCCCCCAGCGGCTCCTCTCGGTGTCCTGATAGGGGAAGCAATGCTCTACGATGTAGAGGGCGGGCCGTTTCTCGCGTGTCAGTACTCCTTCCTGCAACCAATCATTCAACGTGGCAGCAGCGCGCGTGTACTTATTGTTATCAGGGGAGTCATCAGGCAGTTCCTCGCCGAATTCGAGTCTGATGGTGTTGAAAGGGCTTAAGTGGTAGTACAGGGAGCGCTCTTCGGGAGAGATTACGTCGTATGGTGGGGTGATTACTGTGGAGGGGTCGTCTATCCGCTGCAAGTTGTAACGCAGGCCGCAAAATGGACGGACATCACACATGCAGGCTCCTCTACGTCCTAGCCTAACATGCCCCCGATGTACTGTCAACTTGCCGTAGGTTCTCTTGCCCTATGGTTTGTGAGCGTTGTTTGTCAATGGAGTAGGTGATAAAATAGCCTTCTAAGAGAGAAGCTGGCGGCTTTCAAGACACAGCTAAGGAATGGAGGTCGATATGGATGAGATGAAGAGCGCCTTTGAAAGAGCGATGGAAAGGGCTGAGAGCCTGGGCAAGGCATCGGAGGAAGACCTGAGGAGATGGAAATACCTTCCTGAAGGGGAGAAGTTGGCTGCCAAGTACCTGATAAATGAGTGCGATCTTGTGGTCGAGATCGGCAGGTATGATGATGATGCGCGACAGCTTGTGAGTGAAGGTGCGCAAGGGATACTGGTAAAGAACATAGACCTCCCAAGGAATGAACTCGCGAAGAAAGCAAACAAGAAGGCCATGGAAGCGATCAAAGAGTTGAAACACGATAAGGTTAGCCTTGAAAATGTGTATACCAAGCTGAGGCGCATTCTCAATCACTATGAGCAGGAAGGTGAGCAGCAGAGGGGACAGGCCTACGAGGCTGTGAAGAGGGATGTCGAAGCTAAGATGCGGCAGGCACTGCAGCAACAGTCCGGGGCGTCGGCCCCGGTGAGGATCGATGTCGAATCTCAGCCGCAATTCCAGCAGGAGTTGCGCCGGGCTCTCGCTCAACTGGAATCACAATACCTCACATTACTCGGTGAATATAGGCAGGAGATATTGGGCATAGCTTAGTTCGGATAGGAATCTAACAGGATTGCCAGTATGTTTGTCGCTGGACTGTAAGAGTGTTCTTGAACAGGGAATGGTGAAATGCCAGCAAACTTACCACCGCAGTATTTCGAAGCTGAAAAGGTTTACAGGCAGGCGAAGACTCCAGAAGAGAAGGTTGAGGGGCTGGAGACTATGCTTGCTATTATGCCCAAGCATAAAGGGACGGATAAGCTGCGCGCTGAGCTGAGAAGAAAGATATCCAAGTTTTCAGAGGAGGCTCAGAGCAAGCCTTCCGTCACTAGAAAAGGAAGCGCTTACAACATAAGAAAAGAGGGGGCAGGTCAGATTGTGCTGGTTGGCCTTCCCAATGTGGGCAAATCCCAACTGGTGTCTACGCTCACAGATGCATTTCCCGAAG
>DAOUTY010000075.1 GCA_030668425.1 Chloroflexota bacterium | reverse complement strand
GCCGACATGGGTGTGGGCGGTGTAAGCTGGATCGGGCAATCCCTGATACTTTTCGGCAGCGAAGAGCAAAAGAAAAAACACCTGTCGGGTATCTCTGCCGGTGAAACCTATTGGTGCACCGGCTACAGCGAGCCCGAGGCCGGGTCCGACCTGGCTGCCCTGAAGTGCCGAGCCGTAAGGAAAGGCGAAGAGTACATCATCAACGGGCAGAAGGTCTGGACAAGCGCCGCTCACCGCGCTTCCTGGTGCTGGCTGGGGGTTAGGACTGATATCGACGCGCCCAGACACAAAGGCATCAGCGTCTTCCTTGTCGACATGAAAACCCCGGGCGTCACCGTTAACCCTTTAATCAATCTCGCCGATTGCCCCGAAAACTCCGAGGTCTTTTTCGATGACGTACATATCCCGGCTGACTCCCTTGTGGGGGAGGAGAACCAAGGCTGGAAAGTCATTATGACAGCCCTCTCTTTCGAAAGGACCGCCGGTATTGACTTTTTAGGAAGAAACCGACGTCTGGTAGATGAGCTAATAAAATACACCAGCGAGACCAGACGTAACGGCAAAACACTGAATCAGGATGCTATTGTCCGTCATAAATTGGCCGAATTTGCTATCGAGTGCGAAGTAGGGCGTCTGATGTGCTACAACATCGCCTCCATGGAGGACAAGGGTCTCATCCCTGACTATCAGGCCTCAATGGGCAAGAACTTCTGCGCCGAGCTGGGCCAGAGGCTTTCAAATGCCGGGCTGGGGATGATGGGGCTCTATGGCCAGATGGGGTCAGTATCTGAAGCCCCGATTCGCGGTATGGTGCAGACTGTCTACCTGTTCAGCATTGGCGACACCATTGGCGCCGGCACATCAGAGATCAACCGCAACGTCATAGCTACCAGGGGGCTGGGGTTGCCCCGCAACTGATAACCGCGGTAAGTGTTCAGCTATCAGCATTCAGCTTTTTCAATAGCTCAAAAAAGTCCCCCTTTTGAAAAGGGGGATTCAGGGGGATTTGATCAAAGCTGATGGCTGAATGCTTGCTTAGTAGATCACCTTATCCTCGATTAGCTGAGCGATCTCTTCCTTCGTCCTGGATAGAAGCTCGCCAAAAACATATTCATTGTGCTCGCCGAGAAGAGGGGCATGTCGGTGAACTTCGCACGGTGTATCGCTAAGCTTGAAGGGTATCCCTGCAATAATATCAACGCCAGTCGCTGGATGTTCAACCTGCAAATGAGTCCCTCTCGCCTCGAACTGAGGGTCAGAGAATCTCTCCATTAGGTCCAGGCAAGGAGTCGCGGCCACACCCGCCTTTTGCAGAATATCCATCACCTCATAATCGGTGTGTCCGATAGTCCAGGCGGAGACAAGCCTGTCCAGTTCGTCCTGGCTTCTCATCCTGTTGAACTTATCGCTGAACCTTACATCCTCAGTCCAGGGTGGATTACCAATGGCGTTGCAGAAGCCCAGCCACTCATCGTCGGTCTTAACTGCGATAGAGACCCACCTTCCCTCCCCCAAACACGGGTAATTGTTATGAGGAGCCATTACCGGGTTGCGGTTCCCTGTTGTTCCCATTACCCTACCGTTCATGAAGTACTCCATGAACGCCTCGCCAATGGTAGAAGCCCCCACTTCTATCTGGGCCATATCTATATACTGCCCCCTCCCCGTCCTCTCGCGATAGTAGAGGGCAGCCATCACTGCAAAAGCGCCATGTATGGCCGAGTTGACATCAAGATAGGGCGTTTGCTCTCCCAGCACCCGTTCCCCGGGATAGCCAATTAAGCTTGAGTATCCGCAGAGGGCACCTAATGATGGGGCATACGTAACAATATCCGAAAGGGGCCCGTACTGCCCGGCAGCCGGCAGTGAAATCATGACGAGCTTGGGGTTGATCCCACTCAGGGTTTCGTATTGAAGGCCCAGGTTCCTCAATCCCTTGGGCGAGAAGTTTTCTACCGCCACATCGCTTATCTTTATCAGGTCCTTTATCAGCTCTGCCCCCCTGGGATCGGACATATCCACGGTGATACCCAGCTTATTCCGATTCATGCTGTGAAACACAAAGTCTGTCTCCGGGCCTACAGTCGAACGGCCTGGCGTCAGCCTGGCGCTATCCAGCCGCTTGTTCGTCTCCACCTTGATCACTTCGGCACCCATGTCGGCCAGGATCATTCCCAGCAAGGGGCCAGCCCACACCCATGAGAAATCAACTACACGGTAAGCTTGTAGAGGATAAACTGCCATCTCAATGCTTCTCCCTTGTCTGCATTAGATAATTCCGCCTCTTCGCATCCTCACTAAATCTTCCTTAGAGTACCCCAGGCGGCCACAGTAAATCTCCTCATTGTGCTCCCCCAGCAAAGGGGCTGGGCGCTCCAGTTGCCACGGGGTCTCCGAAAGTTTGTAAGGTGCCCCCGGATACTTCAGCGTACCTGCATAGCGCCGGTCCATCTCCACAAAATATTTCCGTTCCTCGAAGTGAGGGTTATGCGCAACCTCGGCCAGGTTTCTCACCGGGGCAAATGTTATCTGTCCCTGCCGGCACATTTCAAAAATCTCTTCCTTCGTGTGCTCTATCAGCCAGGCTTCCACCAAGGAATCGACTTCATCAGCATGCTCGAATGCCATCACAATTCGATCTCTGAACCTGGGATCACCCATCCATTCCGGACTTCCCATGGCCTCCAGGAATCTCTTCCACTGATAACCTTGAATAGCAATCAGACACATGTAGCCATCTTTGCAGGGCAGTATGCACCAGGGATAGACACTGATCGTACGATGCCCTGCCCTGATACTCTTCCGTCCCTCGAAAACACCCAAATGTACGCCGTGGCCAAGATGAATAGTAGCCCACACCTCAGCCTCCGATATATCGACATGCTGCCCCATTCCCGTGGACATCCGGGAAAACAGAGCGCCAAATGTCGACGCAGACCCCATAGCGCCGCTCTGGTAATGACTCTGCGAAAGCGCCGGTGCCAAAGGCTCCCGGTCAGGTTCCCCGGTGCGCATGCTCTGTCCACCGAGCGCAGCAGTATTGATCGCATAACCTTTATAGTCTCTGTAGGGCCCTGTCTGCCCAAACGGAGTAATCGAGGTAACTATAAGACGAGGATTTAATTCCCCCAACGCAGCGTAGTCAAGCTTTAAGTCAGCCATCTTCTTAGGCGGATTACTCTCAACAAAAACATCTGCGTCCTTTAGCAGCTCTTTCAGGATTTTTTGCCCCGTCCGCGTTTTGACGTTCAGGGTAGTGCCCAGCTTGTTTCCATTTAGATAGAGGAAAAGCCCACTTCGTTCAGGATGAGAAATATCATCGGGAAAAGGCCCGTAGCGCCTGGACTCGTCGCCCAGCCCCGGCTCCTCAATCTTTATCACCTCGGCACCAAGATCGGCCATCAGCTTTGTGCAATAGGGCGCAGAAATGAAGCTGCCATATTCCACTACCTTCAGTCCCGAAAGCGCCTGTTCTGCCACTTGTCAAACCTCCAACCAGCTACCTTACTTGCTTTGTCAAAATACAGCTTTAGTAGCCGGATGTAACTATTTCTTTAGAACTCAATCCATCGTGCGACAACCTCGATATTATGACCGAATTCCATTGCCTGAGCAACCCTGGAACAAGAAGCTGCACTCACTTGAGTGGTTCCTTGAAGGGGAGTGATCGAGCTTTCAGCTAACTCCTGTTGTCACACCAAAGCAAGGCCGGAAAGCGAAAGACACTTTACTACTAGGAGGAGTCCTATAGCTGGGACGCAACGAGCATCAACGCTCAGGTGGACGCTTCATTTCCTCCGATGGCATCTCCCGTCCACCTCGCACCCCAAAGCCCTTATCGATCAAAGGTTTCCTGCTTTTGCGCGGGCCTTTGCCCTCATAGTCATCCAGCGCCTTGTTCATAGCGTCAGCAGCAAGGTTGGAGCAGTGCATCTTGCCCGGGGGGAGGCCGCCCAATGCCTCGGCAACCGCCTCATTGGTCACTCCGCGTGCCTCCTCCATAGTCTTGCCCTTGACCATCTCAGTGATCATGCTCGATGTAGCAATAGCCGCACCACAGCCGAAGGTCTGAAACCTGATATCGCCGATGCGGTTATCCTTGACTTTGATGAATATCTTGATCATATCCCCACAAATGGAGCTTCCGATCAAACCCACACCGTCAGCATCAGGTATGGAGCCAACATTGCGAGGATTCGAAAAATGCTCCAAAACAAGGTCGCTATACATCGTTTCCCCCATTCCGTTCTCTTGCGGCCACCAGGGGTGACATCGCCCTCAACCTCTCAACTATACCCGGCAGTACAGAAAGTACATATTCAATCTCATCATCGGTATTGGCAGGACCTACTGAGAAGCGCAAGCTGCTATGTGCCATCTCGGGGGAAATTCCTGTGGCGAGGAGAACATGAGAAGGTTCCTCAGTGCCTGCTGTACATGCGCTGCCACTCGACGCAGACACGCCCTGCAAATCCAGATTGAGCAAGATAGCTTCCCCTTCCACATACCGGAAAGATATGTTCGCATTGTTAGGCAGCCGCAATGTCGGGTGCCCATTCAGATAAGTGTCTTCTATCCGAGTAAGAATTCCCTCGATAAGGCGATCCCGCAACCTTTGGCAATGTCGGCTGCTAGCTTCCCTGTTCTCAGCAGCCAGTCTGAGGGCAGCCGCAGTTCCCACGATGCCAGCGACATTCTCCGTCCCTGCCCTGCGGTTACCCTCCTGAGCCCCACCTGTCTGCTGCGGTATGAATCGGGTCCCCTCCCTAAGGTAGAGAACACCCATTCCCTTGGGGCCATGGAACTTATGAGCTGACAGACTCAGCATATCCACACCAAGCTTATCCACATCCAGATCAAGCACGCTGGCGCCTTGAACAGCATCGGTATGGAACAAAATTCTACTATGTTCGGCATTGGCTTTGGCCGACTTGGCGAACTCAGACACAGGCTCAATTGTCCCAATCTCGTTATTAGCCAGCATAATACTGATCAAAACAGTCTTATCGGTTATAGCCTTTTCGAGATCCTCGATATTAACCATCCCGAACTGGTCTACCGACAGGTAAGTAACTTCAAAGCCAACTTTCTCCAGATATTGGCAAGTGTTGAGCACAGCATGATGCTCAATCGTTGAGGTGATGATATGATTGCCTTCTTCCTTTAGAGCAAAGGCAGCCCCTTTCAGTGCGGCGTTATCCGACTCGGTGCCTCCGCTGGTGAAAATTACCTCGCTCGGCCTGCATCCCAATATCGAAGACACGGTTGCCCTCGCTTCATCAGCCGCCTTGCGCGCTTCCTGGCCTATGCCATAAATGCCGGAGGGATTGCCATAGCTACGGCTGAAATAGGGGAGCATCGCCTCCAGAACACTGGGATGCACGGGGGTTGTTGCTGCATGGTCCATATATACTGTTTTTCGTTCCACTTATCTCATCTCCAAACGAGCAATTAGCGGACTCTCACTTCGCCGCTATGAGACAGGTCCGCAAGGGTAGTTGCATCGAGTACCTGAGCAATGTTATTGCGCATATTCTCCCAGAAGGTCTTTGAGGGACAATCCATCTCTCTCTTGCAGGAACCAGGTTTTTCCACCTCCGAGGCGCACTCAGCAAGGGCAATGGGCCCCTCCAGGGCACGAAACACCTGGCCCACAGTCACCAAGGCCGGGTCAGCGGCCAGTTGATAGCCTCCATGAACCCCCCGAGTGCTCTCCACCAGGCCTGCTTTGCGCAAGCTGGCCATAAGTTGCTCCAGGTAGCTCAATGATATGTTCTCTGCCCTGGCAATATCCGCCAGTGGCACTGGCCTGCCGGGATAACTACGTGCCAGGCTCACCATCGCCCGTAGACCGTAATGTGACCTGCTTGAGAACTTCAAACCGAAAATCCCTGTGCCGAGATAATTCCCAGTAATCCAGTAGGGATTCTAGCAGCAGGCGGCCTTATTGTCAACGATATCGGATGCCTTCGATCACGCAGCTTGACAAAACGAAAGGCGACTTGATACAATCTGCACAGGATTCAGTTGATTTCGCGGCCCCGTAGTGTAGTGGTCTAACATATCGGCCTGTCACGCCGAAGATCGTGGGTTCGAATCCCATCGGGGTCGCCATTGCTCCGCTTCCCACCTTGCATTTCTCCAGTTTTGGCCCCTTACAATTCGACAGCTTCCTGCAAGGCACAATATCGCATCGATTCCTCAATACAACCCAATGCTTCCCAGCTAGATTGCCAGATATTTAGTCATGAACAGGGGAAGTTGCTGCATAGAGATGCCGGATACCGACTCGCATGCAAGGTGTTCCCAAAAGCGCGCTCATCTAAGCGGCAATCCTGCTGCGGACAGCCATCCATCCAGCCTCATTATGCTTGTTACACAAGGATTGCCCGCGAGAGTCATAGAAACGACAGGGGCAATAAAATGAGTCTTCTGTGGATAACTTTGTGGATAACTCTCTTGACACATAGTGTACGGGAAGGGATAAAATAAAGGCAAAATGAAAATTAACTTGGGGGCGTCTGTCTCCAGCGTCCCCCAGAGTCATATGTACGATTCTTGCTCCCTTCACTGCTATGGGGAGAGCGGCATGCGATCTATGGTTGTTTCATATTCGGATCATCGCTGTGCTACCTTCTATGATCGACAGAGCAGCCTCGTGGAAACACCTGATTGCATTATTTTGTCAAGTTGTTCCAGCTTATGACCCGATGAGAACTCACAGAAGAACTCGGATGCTTAATACGGTTGCTGAATTAAGATGGACACTGCGGCCCCGCTAGTCCATCCCAGGAGTAATTGATGCCGGTTATCACTTGGCGAAAATCATCCAAGCGAGCGAATCATGTAGTGGGAGAAGACCAATTGGCACTTCAGCCAAGCGAACTTGGAGCAACCACGACAGGGGTAGAACCCGTACAGGAAGCTGAATCTAGCGGCAATTTCGGATGGGAAGACGCAAAGCAGACTAAACCCAGAACCACGTGGGTTTGGGATCGCAGTAAACAAGCCTGGGTAGAGATATACGAGAAGCCCACCATGGAAGAACTCCCAAGTGCGAATGGCCCTACAGACATGGGGATTATAGCCCCGCCGCAACCTTCTGCCACTCCAGCCTCAGTTACCCGTAAGATCGGGTGGCTGAAGTCTGCACGAGAGCTGTTTCCCACTAAAGCCTCTATGGTACACGTAAGTGATGAGGTAGTTTTAAAAAGCAAAACGCAGGAGCTGTCCGGGCCTGAAGCTGCCGTACGCAGACCAGCAGATAAGGAAGCCACTGGAATTATTCTTGACACGAGGCAAGAAGCCGAGGAATCAGCGAGAACAATAATAAGAAGAAATGGAGAGCAAGCACAGAACACCCTGAGCAGGCCAAGTGACAAGGCGAAAGAAATAAAGGAGAAGGTAGAGAGACAAGCGCCCGCTGCCAGACAAGAAGCCAGGAAGAGTTCTCCGGACAGATTTGCGGGTGCGGAACAATTAGCTCAGGGTATCATTAAAGCAGCGGAAGCGAAGGCCAGAGCCCACGCTGAGAAGATTATCGGGCAGGTGGAAGAGAAAGCCGAGGCACGCGCAGAGGTCATCATTGCCAGGGCGGATGAGAAGGCCAGAGCCCATGTTGAGAAGATTATCAGGCAGGTGGAAGAGAAAGCCGAGGCACGCGCAGAGGTCATCATCGCCAGGGCGGATGAGAAGGCCAGAGCCCACGTTGAGAAGATTATCAGGCAGGTGGAAGAGAAAGCCGAGGCACGCGCAGAGGTCATCATTGCCAGGGCGGAAGAGAGGGCCAAGGCTCAAGCTGAGAAGATTATCGCGCAGGTGGAAGAGAAATCGGAGGT
>DAOUTY010000216.1 GCA_030668425.1 Chloroflexota bacterium | reverse complement strand
GTGTTCTGGAGTCCATCCATGAGGAGTTGAAGAAGAGGCCCACCGCCAGCCCCAAGGGGCCGAGGATTTTGTTGACAGGCTCTACCCTAGCTATGGGTGATTATAAGGTTCTGGACATAGCGGAGGAGGCCGGGGCATCGATTGTTGTCGAGGAGTTCGCCGAGGGGATCAGGCACTACTGGGAGAATGTCCAGGTTAACGGTGACCTTATGGAGTCCCTAGCGGATAGGTACTTCAGGAGAAGAATGCCCCCAGCCTGGTTCAGGCCATCCAGGGAGAGGCTGGATTATCTGATAGAGCTTGCCAAGGATTTCAACGTAGATGGTATTATCTGGTACCAGCTCATGTACAGGAGTAGCTACGATATCCAGTCATTCTACTTCGAGAAAATTCTGAAGAAAGAGCTCGATATCCCTATGCTAAAGATCGAATCAGATTACGATGTTTCCGAGAGGGGCCCTCTCAGGACAAGGATCGAAACCTTTGTTGAGATTATCAAGGCAGGGGGAGGTAACTAATAATGTACACCGAGCTTTTTAAATTATGTGGTTTTGAACCGGATGAGATAGAAAGAGAAAGGCCAAGGATCAATAAGGCGTTCAAAATCCTCGGGATAGAGGAGAAGGATATTGAGCGGGGCGAGAACAGGCTGAGGCAGTATCTGGACGTAGAATTGCTGGGGGTGCGCAAATTCCTCGGGATATGGATGAGGGAGCTTGTTAATCTCGTACTGGCAAGGGAAGAGCACGATAAAGTGGTATACAGCGATTTTCCGATGGAACTCCGGCCATTGATGTCAATGATGCTGTCAACCGAAGAAAAGGACGTTTATTTTGCAACTCCCGGGCAGATAATAAACATGACCATTGGCCAGATCTTCGACAAACTCACCCCTTTTCTGGAGGCAGGGGAGGAGAACGGCCTGCCACCCGGAGCCGCCCATTGTGCTCTATATCAGACCCGACTGGGGGCGATGGTGAAGGGTGTAATCCCCTTCCCTGATCTGTCAGTAATAGCATCCTATCATTGTGACCAGCCGTCTGAGGCAGAGGAATTGCTGCATGAGGTCTACGGCGTTCCTGTAGCACACCTCGATAGCTGCCCGGATGCGAACTGGGGTGACTGGCCGAAATTCAATGACCACCGGGTTCGCTACGGCGCATCACAGGCGCGCAAGCTCTTCCAGACATTTGAGAAGGTGATCGGCTGTCAAATGACGGAGGAGGCGATACGCGCCACCAATAAGGCGAATGCCATATACCGGCTGAAGTTCCAGCAGTTGGCGGAGCTCATTGGGCATGCGGATCCCCAGCCGATAAGGCAGGCAAGCATGGCACACGCCTTTTTCCTGAATTCTATGCCTACCAGAGACATTGAAGGGAAGCAGGAGGCGCTTGAGATCCTGGTTGATGAGGTGCAGCAGAGAGTTGATGAAGGCAGGGGGGTAGTTGAGAAAGGAGCCCCCGGTGTCTTCTCCACCATTACGATAAGTGTGGATCCGAGCATAACATATATGATAGAGCAGGCAGGTCTGGCCATTCGTATTCAGATACCGTTCTGGCTCGGCCCTTGGGTACTCACCAAACATCCATATAGGGACTGGGCGGATATGATCGGTGTAGGCCCTTGCCTGGATATACCTCACTCCTGTCAAGCCCATGTTACTATCAACTTGGAAAACTGTAGAGCTTTCAACGTGGATGGAGTAATCAATTTCTACCCCTACTCCTGCCGCGAGTGGACCCCCACTGTCATGATCACCAAGAAGGTCATAGAGAAAGAGCTAGGCATACCTGTGCTAATTCTGGAGGGGGACAGCTATGACACCCGGAACTACAGTGCCAGCCAGCTCAGGACGAGAGTGGAGACTTTTGCCGAATTGCTGCGGGCAACCAAGGCTACCAAGGCAGCATCAAGATGACAGGAATGATGAGACGGGACGTCGTAGGGATTGAGCTGATGTTGTTAGAAACTAGAGCAGCCTGCTGCACAATGGGGAAGGATGATTACTGCGGGAGTTGATGTTGGCGCGGCCACTGCCAAAACAGCCATAATATCAGATGGCAAGATCCTGTCCTACGCCGTAATACCAACAGGCGATAGTGTCGCTCGAGCGGCTGAAAGAGTCACAAGAGCAGCATTGGAGCAGGCTGGACTCTCAATGGCTGACCTCAGCTTTGTTATTTCCACGGGTTATGGGCGGAACGGTGTTGCCTTTGCCAATAAGACAGCAAGCGAGATTATCTGCCATGCCAAGGGGGTGAATCTCTTAATGCCAGCGGCTAGAACAGTCATCGACATCGGCGGCCAGGATAGCAAGGTCATTGGGGTCCGTGAAAATGGCACTGTCAGCGATTTTGTCATGAATGATAAGTGTGCCGCTGGAACGGGCAGGTTCCTGGAGGTTATGGCCGGGGTTCTGGGCCTCGACATTGAGGAAATGGGGCCGATATCCTGTACCAGCAAAGAGCCTTGCCCCATAAGCAACACCTGCACCATATTCGCCGAAACGGAGATGGTCTCGCTTCGCGCTGAGGGGAGAACTAGGGAAGACCTAGTCGCCGGGATCCACAAGGCAGTGGCTTCCAGGGTAGTGGTCATGGGGAAAACCGTCGGCTATAGGGAGCAGGTGGTGTTCACCGGTGGCGTTGCCAAGAATACAGGGGTTAAGAACTCTCTTGAAGCCGGAATCGGGCTCCCTATTTTGATTCCGGAGGAGCCTCAGATTATGGGAGCCCTGGGAGCGGCTCTGCTGGCTAAAGCTGAGTTGAGCAGGCAGTAGGAATCAGAGATTGTCTACTATGCGTCTCTTAAAGCTACATTCCTGTCTGAACGCTCCTACCTCTACTGCAAGCGCCGGGATAATCCGGTGAACGCAGAGCTTTGGGACGTTTGGGGGAACGGCTACGGTCTCTGGGCTACTCATGCGACAGCTCGATAAAGGAGTTGAGCGAATGGACTTCAAAATCCGTCCGGCCAGGCCTGACGACGCTTCCTTCCTGGCATGGGTTATGCTCACGGCGGGGCGGTCGCACTTGGAAAGAGGGATCTGGGACATCATCATCAGCAGGCCTGAGAATGAGTGTCTCACCTTCCTTGAACACCTAACAGTCACGGCAGAGCCCCATATGTTTCACTATTCGATCTTTATCGTGGCCGAGATGGACGAGCGACCCGTTGCCGCACTTAGCGGCTACGACCCGGAGACACTAGGAGAGGAGAAGGTAGCGCCGCATTGGCCGGTCGTTATGGAAAAGATGGACCTCACAGATGCGGACATGGCTAGTGGACAACAGGGAGTCGCAGCATACCTGACCTGCCACCTCGGCCCTCACGAGGGCGCTTGGATACTTGAGAGCGTG
>DAOUTY010000112.1 GCA_030668425.1 Chloroflexota bacterium | reverse complement strand
GAAAACCTTGGTGAGCTGGTTGGTGACTATAACACTCACGGACATCCTCCGTCTCCTGCTCCCGCGCGCCAACGATTTGAGATGGTGCTGAGTTTCTGTTGGATGACTTGTTATACCGCTGATTCCAGATTATAAGCTTTCTATTCGACTTGGCAAATACGTAGTGGTTTATCGTCAAGTTAGTTATGCTTGGTTAGGATGGTGAGAAGTCTGGCTGGAACTGATATCCGGCAGGTGCTGGGAAGGGGGGATGGTGAATCCAGTCCCCTATAGTTAACCGTCATTCAGGAAGTCTAGCAGAAGACTGTTGAAATTGTCTCTTTGCTGTACGTGTGGGGTGTGCCCATAGCCCTGAAAAACCTCCAGACGTGCGTTGGGTATGAGCTCCATCGCCTCGAAGGCCCCGGAAATCGGGTAATAGGGATCGCGCTGATTCCAAATAACAAGGGTGGGCACTTTCAGTTCTGGCAGTCTCTCCGCACATAGCCAATCCTTATCCTTGCCGTCCTCTTTGAGGAATCTGGGATAGGGTTGCGTTATGCGCATAATCTTACGGAGCCAATACATAAACGCGCCCATGTACATTCCCCACCGTGCCAGTCTGCTGAAGCCCGCTGTGTCGACAAGTACAAGGCGGCGCACTATCTCGGGGTAACGCAGGGCGATCTCCAGGCACACCCTGCCTCCCCGAGAGTGTCCCACTAGAACGTGAGTATCGAAGTTCAACTTCTTGATGAACTCCACGACAAAGTCGACGAACTCCGATAGATGGTAGCCGCTCTTGAGTCTATCGCTCAGGCCGAATCCCAGCATATCGGGGGCGTGGAGACTGTAAGAGTGGGATAGGGCGTCCATGGTCTCCACCCAGTCCCTGGAGTTGCTGGCACCGCCGTGTAGCAGGACAACTGAGGGACCGCTGCCTGCCTTCAGATAGTGTGCCTGCTGCCCGTCTGCTCTGAGCTTCAGACTCTCTATCGTGCTGTCAGCCGCTGGCTTGGTCGAACTCTGGCTGTGTTCTTTCATAGTAGCAGTATTACATAGTCAAGATGCGGAGCACCTTGGGCTGAGCTATGTGGCAGGTGTTCACAGGAGTGTTCGGGAGCTACCCGTCCCCCTATTATACCTTGAATCGAAGCCCCCATCAAATTCAATTTAGTCATCTGGTGCCGTAGTACCTCATTTAGATACACGACTATGTACCAGTACATGACTATTTGCCAGCGTAGGACTATTTACCTATGTGGTTTAGTACTGGTAGGTGATTGTGCCTGTGGTGCGCACTAGCTATGATTGCGCCAGGATGTATCAAATTGCTCGCAAAAGTAGCAAATTCGCACTGAATAGCCACTTTAGTTCTCTGGAGTACAACGTTGGAACAATGGTAAAGGGGTGGGATTGTGAATAAGAGTACAAACAAAAAGAATAAGACGGGTAGTGTAAACATACTGACCGGTAAGGAGATCATGACGTGCGACGAGGTTGCTGACTATTTGAGGGTGCATGTCAGTTCGGTCAGGCGTTGGAGTCGTAGCGGAAAGCTCACGGCCTACAAGGTAGGAGGCCGCGGCGATTGGAGATATCGTGAACAAGACGTCTGGGATTTTCTCTATGACACGGATAGGGAAGGCAAAGGGCAAGGGGAGGTGATGGCGATGTGCAAAGACTAAATAAGGAGTCGATGCAGTCTGCTTTGCCACGTGCAGGCTGTGGAAATGAGTGGCACGAAACTGAAAAGGAGGGAAAAAGGATGTTGAAGAAGCTAGCAAGGAAAATGCATCGGGACGAGAGGGGCATCACCGGCCTGGAGACGGCGATCATCCTGATTGCCTTCGTGGTCGTGGCCTCGGTCTTTGCCTACACAGTGCTGTCGGCGGGAATATTCTCGTCTCAAAAGGGGCAGGAGGCCGTCTACTCCGGGTTGGAGCAGGCAAGGTCTACGCTGGAGTTGAACGGTAGCGTGATTGCCACGGCTAACGCAACTGCAGTCACGGGGATCATATTCTCTGTGAGCAACGCCCTGGATGGCGAGCCCATCGACCTCACGGATACCACGGGTGACAATGTCACCGTCATCTCCTACTCCAGCTCAGCCGTGCGTACGGAGGAGCTGGATTGGACAGTAGCCCCTCAGGGCTATGGTGACGATGACAACCTGCTGGAGGCGGGGGAGATGTTCGAGATCACGGTCGACATGACAGGAGCTGGCGAGGCCGTAGGGATCTACCACACCTTCACCTTAGAGGTCAAGCCTCCTATTGGAGCGGTGCTGATCATCGAGAGGACAACTCCTGCTGCACTTGACTTAGTAATGGTACTGAACTAACGGCAATGCCGTAACCAAGAAAAAAAGGAGGGATAGAGATGCTTAAAGGATTGTACAAGAGCCTGCGCAGGGATGAGAGAGGCATCACCGGCCTGGAGACGGCGATCATCCTGATTGCCTTCGTGGTCGTGGCCTCGGTCTTCGCCTACACGGTGTTGTCGGCTGGGATATTCTCGTCCCAGAAGGGCCAGGAGGCGGTTTATTCAGGGCTGGAGGAGGCTCAGGCCACCATGTCGTTGAAAGGCAGCATGTTTGCCTACGGTCCAGGCGGGAATGTGACAGGTGTGTCCTTCTGCCTGGTCAACACTCTGGAAGGGCAGGCCATAGACCTGACACCGGGTGGAGGCAATGGCACGACTGACAACGTCACCGTGATTAGCTTCACTGACGCTGCCCAGCACGTTGCCGACGTTGCCTGGAGCACCCTGTTTGTAGGCGTCAATAACGGTGACGTCCTCCTCGAGGATGAGGAACAGGTCATTGTTACAGTAGACTTCACGGATAGCGATGCTACCGTGGCCGGTCTGGACATCTATGACTCGTTCATCATCGAGGTGAAGCCCGTAACAGGAGCATGCCTGGTCCTGGAGCGGACGCTGCCTGGCAGGATCGACCCTGTAATGGACCTTAACTAGATGCGACTTAACTAGAGGAGTTTACTGAGGTAGTAGGTGTCGCTGCTGAGGTAGAGCTGCCTCGGCAGCGACACCAATGTCATAAAGAACAGGGGTGGCAGCATGGAGCAGAGAATCAACACTCTCGAAGAAGAATTGAAGGTGCTTAAGAACCAGATCAAGGCAGTGCTGCTGGATATCAAGGAGTACCTTGCCACAAGCAACGGCCATACCTATGCTCCTCCTCAGGAGGGTAATGGGCCAGTGGTCGCCAGCCCTGTGCACAAAGAGGTTGAACACGTCCAGGATAGTCTGAGCCAGGGACCGCAGTCTGTCCTCCCCGACACGGGTTTGGGCGATAGATCTGCCGGGCAGCAGGCTCAGCCTGACCTGGTCCCCACAAGGGGCCAGCCTCTGGAGGTCGATACCATCACTGTGAGGGATGGCAGCGAGAGTCGGGTTGTGGACCTGCTAACGGTATCGGTACTGGTGCAGTGGCTATCCCGCGCTATCAGTACTGTCGGCAAAAATCAAATGGTCAAGCTGGTGGAAATCTATGACATAACGGGCAATATGGCGCCTCGCCTGAAAGACACCATGCTGGCACTCATAGACCTTTGCGGAGATGGTGGCCAGGCTGAGGATGCTCCAGCGACTGACGACGTACCGGCTTCTGTGAGCATACAGATGCTCATCGAGCTCGATAGCCTGCTGCGCTACCGAAATGGTGCCCTTGAGTCGGTCGTGCTTTCGCAGCTCATGGATAAAGGGTTGAGCGGCAGAAAGGCCAGATAATGGATAAAGTCCTGAGCACGATCCTGCTGGTGGTCGCGGCGGTAGTCTGCGTGACAATGGTGATCAATGCTGTGTATCCGGCGATTATGAGCTCCAGCGGGGCGATGAGCAGTGCGTCGGCGCGGATGAACGAACGCATGAGGAGCCAGATAGAGATCATTAATGCCGCAGGCGAGCTGGATGAGGATGGGGTTTGGCAGGACACTAATTCCAATAATTATTTCGATGTTTTCGTATGGGTGAAGAATATCGGCACTGAGGTCGTGGTCGACGTGGAGCGTTGCGATATCTTCATTAACGGCAACCAGACGGTCTGGGCGTGGATACCTCACGTGGACTATGCTGAGGGAGCATTTCCACAATGGGATTACTTGATAGAGAACGGGAGCGAGTGGAGTACCGCAACCACCCTGAAGATGGAGGTCAGCTACGAGACCGCTTTGCCCTCCGGGGAATACAGGCTCAGGGTTCTTATTCCCAACGGGGTGTCTGATGACTACTACTTTAGTATGTAAAGCCGATGAGCAATGCAATTGTTACCCTATTCGTCGTAGCGCTGATGCTGGTAGCGGTGACATCCTGGTCACAGGCGTCCTTCAGCTCGCTGGACTCCGGTGCCCAAGCTTGGAAGCAGATGGTGGAGACATCAACGGAGGTGGCGAGAACTGATATCGAAGTGATAGACGCTCAGTGGGCAGACCCAGTTGTGGAGGTCTTGGTTAGGAACTGTGGCGAGATACGGCTCGCCCAGTTTTCTAAGTGGGATGTGTTGGTGAATCATTACGACGAGGATGGTGGCTACTATATTAGCTGGCTTTCATATACTGAGGACAGCGACCCGGGGAATGATCAGTGGACAGTTGCTGCTATTTACACTGATGACACGCTGGGACAGGAGGAGGTATTTGAGCCGGGGATCCTGAACCCGGGCGAGGTGGTGCTGATGAAGTTGAAATTGACTCCAGAGCCGGGGGGGAACACCACCAACAGGATAACTGTCTCTACCCCTAGCGGTGTGATCGCCTCGGCGCAGTTTGAGGGTTAGGAGGACTGGGATGGATACAGATGAAGGAAGGACTAGCAGAATAATCTCCACTGGCAATGACGAGCTGGACAAGAAGATGGGTGGAGGCATACCTCTAAGGTCTCTTACCTTGGTAGAAGGCCAGCCTGATTCGGGCAAATCCGTCCTGACCCAGCAAATGGTCTGGGGCTCGCTGAGAAACGGCCTGAACGCCATGGTTTTTACCACTGAGAACACTACGAGAAGCCTGGTAACCCAGATGCAGAGCCTGAACTTAGATATTCTGGATTATCTGCTCCTTTCCAAGTTGCGAATATATCCCATAGACACGAAGAAGACGAGACGGAGTCTAAGTGGAGGCCTAATGCCCTTGCTCACCAGTTGTGCTGATAAGGGGGTCGATCTGGCGGTGATCGATTCCATCACCTACTATGTGACTCATGCTTCCATCGAAGAGGTGCTTACCTTCTTCGAAGACTGTAAGGTGCTTTGTGACCGGGGTCTGAGCATTTTCTGCATTGCCCATAGCTACGCATTCGATGAAAATGTTATGGTCAGGCTGGGGTCAATGTGTGACGCTCACCTGAGACTGCGCATCGAGACGATGGGGAGCAAGATGATAAAGATATTGGAGGTGGCTAAGGTGCGGGGCGCTATGCTGAAGACAGGTAATATCATCTCCTTCGATGTTGAGCCGTCCTGGGGCATTAAAGTGATACCCTACTCCAAGGCGAAGGCCTAGAGGTTGCCATGTCAATAACATTGTTGCCCTTTGAACAAAAAGAAGAGGTTGAGTCTTCGGGGCGTGACCCGGTGGAAAGCGATGACCTCTACCGGAGTCTACCCGAGGCGTTTCAGGTGGCCTGTCAGGAGAACAGGCATCTCTGGGAATATCTATGCCTGCTTCCCCTCGATGTCGTGGCCATTCCTGAGTACTGTCCCGAGCTCAAACGGTCGCATGGTGATCCGAAGGAACACAATCTCATCTACCCTGTAGGTGGCAATATTTTCATTCACGTTTACTCGGAACCCGGCGGTGGCAGGCCCCACTACATACCGATAGAGCCGGGGCTGACTCAAGACCTGAGCACGGTGTTTGCGCAGGTAGAGGACAAGCTCGTCGATGAAACCAGTGACCTCGGCGAGGCTAAATCGGACGAAGAAAGGGCGGAAGCCCTCGTGGGATTGGTGGAGAAGATCTGCATTGAACATCGCAACGGGGCTGGCGCTGCATCGTCCAATGTAAGAAGCGCCAAAGGCAAAAAGGGAAAGAGCAAGGGCAACAAG
>DAOUTY010000144.1 GCA_030668425.1 Chloroflexota bacterium | reverse complement strand
TGCCCCGCTCATGCTTGAGGTTGACTGCGATGCTCTTCTTGCTGCAGTTCATGCCGATGTAGCGGAACCAGGTGTCGTCAGTGAACATGAAAGAAAGCGCTGGCGAACCTGCTGTGCGGGGAGTTTCGACCGTGATAACCTCGGCGCCGAGATCGGCCATGATCAGGGAGGTGTACCTGCCGGGGCTGTGCCGTGACAGATCCAGCACCTTTATTCCGTCCAATGGGCCCATGTATTCACTCCTTATTTGAGATGCTACTAGTATACCATTGGTTATAGTCTTTCACACGGGGGCACCTCTTCCGTCGATAGAGGTTCGAAACGTAGTAGGGGCGTTCAATTGAACGCCCCTACTACTTCTGAAGGTGCCTTGTCAACCACTATAGCGTCGTATATAATTCGGGCTAATATTGACAAGCTCCAGTGGTAGCGACTACGGAGATCGGGGGTTAGGAAAATGGCCGAGGCATTTCTAACAGCGCAAGAACTTCACAAGAGCTTCAATGAACACAAGGCTGTCGATGGCGTTTCCTTCACCATCTACAAGGGTGAGATCTTCGGCCTTTTGGGCCCCAATGGCGCTGGGAAGACCACTACCATTCGCATGCTGTCCACAGTTCTGGAGCCTGACAGCGGGGACGTCACGATAGGGGGCTATTCTGTTCGGCGTGATGCTAATGCTGTGCGTAGTCTAATCGGGTTTTGGCCTCAGGAGTTGGCCCTTTATGAGGAACTGTCCGCCTTTGATAATCTGGTCTTCTTCGGCAGGATGGTAGGGCTGGATGGCAAGGAGGCACGGGCTCAGGCAGCGGCTCGCCTGGAGCTTCTGGGGCTGGCGCAGCGGGCCAAGGGAAGGGTGGACAAGTTCTCCGGAGGAATGAAGCGGCGCGTCAACCTGGCTGTTTCCCTTATGGGGCACCCTGAGCTTCTCTTTATGGACGAGCCTACTGTGGGCATCGACCCGCAGTCGCGAAACAACATCTACGATACTATCGAGGGCTTGCGGGATAAAGGGATGACCATTCTTTACACCACCCATTATATGGAGGAGGCTAACCGTCTGTGCGACCGCGTTGCTATTATGGATGGAGGCCGCATTATCGCTATGGATACCCCCAGGGAACTGAGGAGTCAGATCGGGCCGCCCGACCAGGTCACCCTGGAAGACGTTTTCTTGCGTCTGACCGGCAGAAGCCTGCGGGATTAGAAGAAATATGATTAGACCGCTGTTAGTCGCCCTGCTGCAAGTTCGCATCTACATACAGGATAAGGGCGACTTGGCCTTCAGCCTCCTCTTGCCCATAGCTATCTTCGCCCTGATGTACGGTGCCTTCGGGGAAATGCAGTTCCACGGCACTGCCCATGTGGTAAATGAAGACCAGGGGGGCGCCTACTCTGCTCTCTTCATCGAATGGCTGGAAGAGGTAGACAACCTCGATGTCGAGCTGCTTTCCACATCGAAGGCGGATGCCAGGCTGGACAGGGCTGACCTGCTGATGGTTCTCTATATCCCACAGGGCTTCTCCGATAGGCTTGCCTCCGGTGAGCAGGCGCAGTTGATATTCAAGCAGAGAGGCAACGGAGGTGATGAAGGTCAGATAGTGGCCAGCATAGTCGGTGGCGTGGCTGACCAGATGGCCCAGGAATTCCAGGTACGAGGTCAGGTTAGCGAGTACCTCGCCGGAAGCGGTATCAGCCAGGAACGCATAGATATTACTGTGCAACGACTCCTGGAGAATGAACGCGAGTCCCCCGCAGTGGTGGTGAAAGAGGAGACAGTGGGCGACAGCCCTGACCCGGTGAACGAGTTCCTGCCAGGGATCATTACCATGTTTGTTCTCTTCGCCATAACCTTGACTGCAAGGGCGCTGGTGGAGGAGCGCAAGAAGGGGACCCTGGAGCGACTGCTCACCACGCGGCTCAGTGTGGGGCAGCTTTTTGCAGGCAAGTTTCTGGTAAATTTCTCCCGAGGGTTCCTACAGACCCTCATCTTGCTGCTGCTGTCCTACGCGGTGTTTCAGATGTTCACCCCCCTCTCTTTCATGGAGTCACTGGTTGTCGCTATAGTCTTCATAGCTGCAGTAAGCGCCTTGGGGCTGATAATCGGCTCGGTTGCCCGTACTGAGGACCAGGCTACCTGGATCGCTGTTTTCTTCACCATGTCTATGGTGATGCTGGGCGGCACGTTCTTTGAGATCCCGGAAAGCGGGGTGCTCAATGTCCTCAGTAAGATATCCATCAATACCTACGCCAACGATGCTTTCAGAACCATAATAGCTGATGGAGGCTCCCTGGCTGATGCGGGTCTGCAGATGGGAGTAATGGCGGGGGTCGCCGTAGTAGGTCTGGTTCTCGGCCGAGTTATCTTCAAGGTCATGCCTGGAGGCAGATAGGCGCTAAGCGCAAATTCAAAAATCAAAATGCAAAATGAAATTATGAAAAGCCTGAGTCATATCTGGTTCATAATGCTGAAGGACTTGAAGCTCTTCTCCAGGGATCGTATGGCTCTGGTCTTCTTTATACTTTTCCCCCTCATGTTCGTGGTTTTGTTCAATTTCCTCTTGGCCGATGTGAGTAGTGAGGATGAGAGGTTGGAACTTCATGTGGCCACCCAGGAGGCGGATGGTGGTCTCAGTCATCAGATTATCGGAGCTTTGGAGACTAAGGACGACTCTGAACTGGAACCCGGTGATCCGGAGATAATCTGGGATAGGGACTACGCAGAGGCCCGCCAGGCGGTCGAGGACGGTGAGCTTGACGGCTTTCTCGCCTTTCCCGAGGATTTCACTGAAAGAGTAGTCAGGGGTGATGAAACTGAACTTGAGGTAGTAGCCGATGCTGGGGCCACCTATACCAGGGCGGCTCTCTATGGTCTGGGCCGCTCTATAGCTACCAGAATTGGCTCAACGCAAGTAGCAACCAGGGCTACCGTAGAGCTTATGATAGGGCAGGGACTATTGGACCCCTGGGATCAGGCTGCGATTGACGAAATCATCGAGCAGGTCGCGGAGGCTATAGCCGCCGCGGAACCGTTCGTGGAGTTCGAGGCGCAGCAGGTGGGCGATGTGGAGCCGGAGAATGCGGCCAACTTCGTTATCCCCGGCTATCTGGTGATGTTCGTCTTCTTTGCTGCCGCTCTGGGGGCTGAGGCGATAATCCGCGAGCGCCAGAACCACACCCTGGAGCGGCTGCTTGCCAGCTCGGTACGGCGAGAGTCTATCCTCGGGGGTGTATTCGCGGGCACGGCTGCCAAGGGACTGATTCAAATAGCGATATTCTGGGCTGTGGGTATCCTGGCCTTCAATATAGATCTGGGGCTCTCCCCTGCCGCGGTTATCATCCTCTCTATCCTCATGGTGATAATGTCCTCGGCTTTCGCCATAATGCTGGCTGCTCTGGTCAGGACGCAGCGCAGCGCTGGCTCGCTGGCTGTGCTGGTCTCCCTGGTACTGGCGCCGCTGGGGGGATGCTGGTGGCCCCTCTTCATCACTCCAACGTGGATGCAGTTCCTGGCTAAGTTTACACCACATGGCTGGGCAAACACCGGTTTCAACAAGCTGATGGTCTTTGGCGCTGAGTTCGGTGACGTAGTACCTGAGATGTTAGCCCTGGTGGGTTTTGCTGTCGTCTTCGCTATCATTGGCATATGGCGCTTCCGCACCAGCGCTGCGTAAAGGAGCGGCGAATGTATACTATCAAGTTGGAGGGTAGCCTGGAGCCGATGCTCCAATCTACCCCACTGACGAAAATCCCAAGAGTCTGGATAATTTGAGTTTGAGAAATTTGATATTGTTTAGAGTTTAGAAATTAGAGTTTTGAATTTCCTTGTCCTTGCATGGCTTGTATGGATTGATTACGATTACTAGGACAATCTGAGAATTGAGGGATTAGTGGAAAAGGATCAACCGGCACTCAAAATTAAGAAGCTACGGCCGCACGCCATCTTCCCCCAGCGTGCCACCCCCGGCGCCACGGGCCTCGACCTCTTCGCATGTATTGATGACGACGGGACAGTCGCGCTTGGGACTCAACCCAGGCTTGTTGGCACCGGCATCGCTATCGAAGTGCCCAGGGGGTATGATGTCCAGATACGGCCCAGGTCAGGCCTATCGTCTAAAGGAGTCGGGGTTACCTTGGGAACTGTGGACAGCGATTACAGGGGCGAGGTGATGGTGACCATGTACCTCTTCAGCCCCGGCGCTGGGTTTGAAGTGGAGCACGGCGACAGGATAGCGCAGATGGTGATCAGCAAGGTTGCAGACCTGCCCGCCATCGAGGTTGATGAACTGACACCGACCGAGCGTGGGGGTGGGGGGCACGGCTCCACCGGGAGGTGAGGTTGTTGGGGGATAGCCGTCCGTGCTGGAATAGTCGGGTCAAGGCGAGGAATCCTGCGTAATTGCGAACGAAAATAGACTCCTGATATACCTAGCCAAGACCTTCTCCCGTGTCATTCCCCCGTAGCTTGTGCCTGTGAAAGCAGGTAGCGGGAATCCATGCCTTCTTCCCTTGGATTCCTGCTTTTGCAGGAATGACATAAAGTGCGATCATTGCACGTACTATTACAACTGTAACTCGTTGGCCGGGTAGGTTGCCCGACGTCGGGCAACCTACCCGGCCAGGGTCGCGTGCCCTCACGATTCATAGCTATCAATTTCCCTCCACGTAGGGTAAGATATGCCCTGACCGATATCCTGAAAGTGAGTTTGATTAACTGTGACCTGGATTACCGCTGCCCTGGTGGTAGCTGCCCTCATGGCAGTGGTGAGTGTAGTTGATAGCCATCTCATATCGAGGAGGATGCCCAGCTTCTGGACGTTCCTGATTTCGGCGGGCGTTATCCACCTCAGCTGTGGGCTGATTTTTCTTGCCCTCCATCCTCCGGTCAGCGGGGTAGATGCCTTCCCCTGGTTTATGGCCGTTGTGTCGGCTGTAACCCGCACGGCAGCAGCCCTCTTAATGCTGTATGCGATGCGTACCGAGGAGGTAACCCGTATTATTCCCGTGGTCTACGCCCATCCGGTTGTTGTGGCTATCCTGGCTGTGCCCTTGCTCGGTGAGTCATTGAATTATCTGCAGTG
>DAOUTY010000056.1 GCA_030668425.1 Chloroflexota bacterium | reverse complement strand
TGGCCAAGCGCTTGGCGAAGACACTGGCCGCGTAAGAGAGGTGTTAAATAAGCACTGCCCCGTAAAGTTGAGCTGACAAACGACAATCGAGAAACATTCTCGGCTATCGGACAAGCCATTGATTCCGAGGCTCTCCAGAACACCAAAAAGCTTGACATAGGAAGCTCAACTACCTATAGTTGCTCTCCCAGTTATGCCGATATTACTGGCGACGCACAGGTTTCATCAACCCGCTACGGATTCCATGTAGACAGTTCAGATATAATTGATGTGCAGTCCAGAGGAATGTCACCTCCCTGGCATGCTGGCAAAGTTTCCCAGAGGAGAAGATAGGTAACTATGTGCAGATTGTGGCTACTTACATACGAACATAGGCAGTTAGAGAAGTTAAGTTCGCAGCTAGCCCAGAAAGGCCTAGATTGCTCTATTCTCAACATAAAAGAGGCAACACCCGAAAAGTTGACTGAGCAAATGCCTGACTTGGTACTATTAGCGATAGAAGGTTTAGAGGTAAAACTTGGGGTCGATTATCTAGCGTGGAGGACCAGTCAGCATAAGCATCCCCCGATCATTGTCCTGCTCTCTGCTGAGACTCTTAACAGTATCGACCACACCTTGCCTATAGATGATTTCGTCATAAAGCCGTGGGATGCAACTGAAGTGGAGCTACGGGTCAAACGAATCCTCCGACGCACGAAAGGAATAGGTAGGGGAGAGTCGATTGAATGCGGAGACTTAGTTCTAGACCTTGACAACTGCGAGGTGACAGTCGATGGCAGGCTGATTAACTTGACCTTCAAGGAATACGAGTTGCTCAAATTCCTAGCAAATAACAAGGGCCGTGTTTTTAGTAGAGAGACATTGCTCAATAATATTTGGGGTTATGATTACTACGGTGGTGATCGCACAGTTGACGTCCACATCAGGAGGCTCAGGAGTAAGATCGAGGACTCCACCCATACCTTTGTCGAAACAGTGAGAAACATAGGATACAGGTTCAGGAAGAACACGTAATCCCCCACAATCCTCTACATAACCAGCCCTGTTGTGAAATCGTTGCCCTCTATGGGGCCGCGAATCGCAATTCAGGCTGATGGACAACTTCTCGGTATAGTTGATGTCCGCCTTCGACTGCGTAACACAGATTTAACATTTCCGTAATCTGTTGGAAACATTCGCCCGCTATGCTTCTTTGCGAAAGGAGTATGGCCGTGTTTGTCAAGAAGAGAGCATTGAAATGGCTGAAGAATGGAGTGTTCATATCCCTTTTAACCTGGCTCATTTGGCTGGTAACCAGCAATGGAGCCCCGGCGGCCGACCCAACCGGAGCAGAGACTTTGGCCGGAGACCTCGGAGCACCGGCCGATTATGTCTGGGTGCTGTTATGTGCCTTCTTGGTGTTCCTGATGCAGGCTGGCTTCGCTATGTTGACCGGAGGTTTTTGCCGAGCCAAGAACACCGCCAACCTGATGATGAAGAATCTGATGGACTTCGCCATGACCTCTCTAGCCTTCATGGTGGTGGGCTTCGCCTTCATGTTTGGTGCCAGCAAGGCAGGGATAATCGGGACTACAGGGTGGTTTCTTGCCGGCGACGCATATGATGTTGGTACTTATCTACTCTTTATATTCCAGGTAGTGTTTGCTGCTACCGCTGCCACTATTGTTGCTGGAGCTATGGCGGAAAGGCTTAAGTGGGAGGCATATTTCATCTACAGTATTGTGATAGGCGCGATTATCTATCCCATCTATGGGCACTGGGTGTGGGGTGGTGGTTGGCTTTCTACGTTGCCCCTTGGTGCCGGGCATGTTGACTTTGCTGGCTCAGGTGTGGTGCACACCATAGGGGGTTTTGTGGGACTGGCTGGAGCGCTGGTTTTGGGCCCCAGATTCGGAAAGTATGTCAATGGGAAGCCGAGAGCCATACCAGGGCATAGCATAGCTTTGGCAGCACTGGGATGCTTCATTCTATGGTTTGGCTGGTTTGGGTTTAACGCAGGCAGTACTCTTTCGGCTCACGATCTGAGAATCTCGGTGATAGCGGTGAACACCAACATGGCCGCTGCGGCTGGCGCCTTCGCTGCCATGTTATTCACCTGGATAAGGAACAAAAAGCCTGATGTGGGTATGGCCATAAACGGGGCAATAGCAGGTCTCGTGGCCATAACAGCCCCCTGTGCTTTTGTAGAGGCCTGGATGGCGGTGGTAATCGGATTGCTGGCCGGTGTGTTAGTGGTACTCAGTATATACTTTCTGGATAATAGAGGCGTTGATGACCCGGTGGGTGCAGTGAGCGTCCATGGTATCTGTGGCGTATGGGGACTATTGTCGGTGGGGCTATTTGCTGATGGCACCTATGGCGACGTCATCGGGCTATTCTATGGAGGAGGATGGGAGCAGCTTGCCGCCCAAGTAATAGGAGCAGCGGTCTGCATGGCCTGGGCATTTACCTTGGGGTATGCCCTGTTCAAGATATTGGATAAGGTTATGGGAATAAGAGTGTCGCCGCAGGAAGAGTTAGCTGGTCTGGACATTTCAGAACATGGAACAAAAGCTTATCCCAACTTCCCTTATGTGGATGAGGCCGGCTACTAGAGCTTAAAACAACGAGAGGGGGCAACGAATATGAAGAAGATTGAAGCCATAATCCGCCCCGAGAAGCTACGGGTGGTTAGAGAGGCTTTGGAGGAGCTGGGGTATCCTGGCATAACCATCTCTGATATCAAAGGCCACGGCAAACAGAAGGGGCTAACCCAGCAATGGAGGGGGCAGGAATACAAGGTAGAGTTGTTGTCCAAGGTAAAGATCGAGATCGTGGTCCTCGACGAAGATGTGGGCAAGACGCTGAACGCCATCGTCAGAGAAGCCAGGACGGGTGAGATGGGGGACGGAAAGATATTCGTCCTGCCTGTTGAGACCGCTGTACGTGTCAGGACTGGAGACGAGGGCATAAATGCCATCTAGCCATCTAGAATAAATAAAAAAGGAGGCCTAAAATGGCAACTAAAAGCAGGGAAGAAGGCAAGGAGTACGTCCTCAAGACGGCGAAGGAGCATGACGTAAAGTTCATCAGGCTCTGGTTCACAGATATCCTGGGAATGCTCAAGAGCTTCGCCATCACCGTGGAGGAACTGGGAAACGCCCTGGAGCAGGGGATGGGTTTCGACGGCTCCTCTATACAGGGGTTCGCCCGAATCGACGAGAGCGATATGGTGGCCCTCCCCGATCCTGATACCTTCCAATTGCTTCCGTGGAGACCAAAGGAGCACCATGCCGTAGCCCGCATGTTTTGCGATATCCTGAGACCCGGAGGTGACCCATTCGAAGGGGACCCCAGATACGTCCTCAAGCAAAACCTGAAGCGGGCAGCGGAAAAGGGTTATACCTTCTATGTGGGGCCTGAGCTGGAGTATTTCTACTTTAAAGACTCCAGCGGAACGGAAGGACTGGACTCGGGTGGCTACTTCGACATGACCCCCCTGGATACAGCCACCGACCTCAGGAGGGATACGGTGCTCACCCTTGAGGAAATGGGCATTGGCGTCGAGTATTCGCATCACGAGGTTGCCCCCAGCCAGCATGAGATAGATATGCGGTACACCGATGCCCTCACCATGGCCGATAACGTGATGACCTATCGCCTGGTAGTCAAGCAGATAGCCCTGAGCCACGGAGTCTACGCTACATTCATGCCCAAACCAGTGTTCGGTATCAATGGCAGCGGCATGCACGTACACCAGTCGCTGTTCGAAGAAGGGCAAAACGCCTTCTTCGATGCCAGCGATGAGTATAACCTCTCCAAGGTAGCCAAGAGCTATGTGGCTGGCCTGCTGAAGCATGGTCCCGAAATCACATCCGTCACCAACCAGTGGGTTAACTCCTACAAACGGTTGGTTCCAGGTTACGAGGCCCCCGTCTATCTTTCCTGGGCCAAGCGCAACCGCTCCGATCTGATCAGAGTCCCCGAATACCAGCCGGGCAAGGAGAAGTCCACGCGGATTGAGTACAGGTCACCCGACCACGCCTGCAACCCCTATCTCGTCTTCAGCGTAATGCTAGCCGCCGGGCTTGAAGGCATCGAGAAGGGCTACGAAGTCCCAGAGCCTGTGGAAGAGAACGTTTATGAGATGAACGAAGAAGAGCGGGAAAGAAGGGGAATAGGGACTCTACCCGGCAGCCTTATTGAGGCCGTCCAGCTCACCGAAAAGAGTGAGGTCGTGCGCAAAGCCCTGGGCGACCACGTTTTCGATGCATTTGTCAAGAACAAGAAGATTGAGTGGGATCAATACCGGTCTCAGGTGACTGATTATGAACTTGGTAAATATCTTCCAATTTTATGAATGGAATTTACCAGGCAGGTTCGATCAGCATTACTTAAGGCGGCATGCTGGATTTGGTTGGGAGTCCTTGCATGCCGAATCAAGAATATGTATGAACGATTCATACTGAAGTAAGGTTGTTTGGTGCAGCTAAATCTGAAATATTAAGAATAGGAGTCAAGCATTGCTTAAAAAGGCAATTTTGGCCCTGGAAGACGGTTCGGTCTACGAGGGGCATTCCCTTGGCGCCAATGTTCAGAGCTATGGTGAGGTGGTATTCAATACCAGCATGACCGGATACCAGGAGATCCTCACCGACCCCTCTTATTCAGGCCAGATCGTAGTCCTTACTTATCCACTTATCGGCAACTACGGAATAAATACTGAGGATTTTGAGTCAAAGCGCGTCCAGGTAAGCGGATTTGTGGTTCGTGAGGACTGTGATAGACCCAGTCATTGGCAAAGCAATAGTACATTGGGAGAGTTTCTCACTGAAGCTGGCATCACTGGAATAAGTGGAGTTGATACCCGTTCTCTCACGCGGAAGATACGCTCGGCAGGGGTGAGGATGGGTATCATTACATCTGAGATGACCTCGAGAGAAGCGCTAGAACAGCTAGAAAAGATGCCACGCTACGATGATGTTGATTTCGTCAAGGGGGTAAGTACCGAAGCCGTGTACGAATGGGACTCTATGCCGGGTCTGGAACGGCAGAATGCTCATCATGTAGTGGTCATCGATTGCGGGCTGAAGTATAACATTTTACGCATTCTGCAGAGCATGGGTTGCAGGATTACGGTCGTGCCCTGCAGAATTGGTGCGGGGGAGGTACTCGATCTAAAGCCGGATGGTGTCCTGCTGTCTCCAGGTCCGGGTGACCCGCTGCTGCTGAATTACGTAGTAGAAACCATACGTGGCCTGGTTGGACGTACGCCAATGATGGGGATATGTCTCGGCCTTCAATTGATAGGGCGCGCCTTCGGTGCCAAAACCTTCAAGTTGAAATTTGGCCACCGGGGTGCAAACCATCCAGTTCGCGAAATGGACACCGGCAGGATCTGTATTACGGCTCAGAATCACGGATTCGCCGTTGATGCGGATACAGTGAGCAATGGCCTCGAAATAAGCCATGTCAACCTCAACGACGGTACTGTTGAGGGCCTCCGGCATAGTGAGCTACCCATATTTGCCATCCAGTATCATTCAGAGGCATCTCCTGGGCCTCAAGACAATATGTACCTCTTTGAAAAGTTCGTAGAGTCGATGTGCGGGGTCACTTAAAAATGGCATCTCAGGATTCTACCTGTCGGCACAGGGTTTTACTTCGTTAGGAGTCAGAAAGGAAAACAAATACCATAGTGTTAAAACCTTCGAAAGTCCTCGTCATTGGCTCGGGCCCGATAGTCATAGGGCAGGCGGCAGAGTTCGACTACTCAGGAGCGCAGGCGTGCCGCGCCCTTAGGGAAGAGAGTGTGACTTCGGTATTGGTCAATTCCAATCCCGCAACTATCATGACTGACCAAGGTATCGCAGATATTGTCTATATAGAACCACTGACAGTGGATGTGGTAGAGCAGATCATAGCCCGTGAACGTCCAGATGGCCTACTCCCCACTCTCGGTGGCCAGACCGGGTTAAACCTTGCTGTCGAGATCGCTGACGCAGGTATCCTTGATAAGTATGCCGTACGATCTTTAGGTACCCCTATAGAAACCATACGCAAGGCGGAAGACCGGGAGATGTTCAAGCAAATGCTGATGAGTATCGGCGAGCCAGTGCCAGAGAGTGCAACGGTAAATACTATTGAAGAGGCAAGACAGGTTGCCAGGGCTATTGGCCTCCCAGTCGTTATACGTCCTGCCTATACCCTTGGTGGCACCGGAGGCGGCATCGCCAGGACATGGCAGGAACTGGACGAGATTTCCTTTACGGGGCTTGCCGCCAGCCGGATAAGCCAAGTACTAATTGAGGAATGCCTGGTTGGCTGGAAGGAGATTGAGTACGAGGTGATGCGGGATGCCGCCGATACCTGCATTACCGTATGCTGCATGGAGAATATCGACCCCATGGGGGTGCACACCGGGGACTCCATAGTAGTCGCGCCCAGCCAGACTTTGACCGACAAAGAGTATCAGATGCTGCGCTCCGCCAGCATCAAGATAATCCGGGCTCTCGGTATCGAGGGGGGCTGTAACGTCCAGTTCGCGCTGAAACCCAGCCCGGTGATAGAAACAAGGGAAGGTAAAGAGAATCCTTATTACGTAATTGAGGTTAATCCACGTGTAAGCCGAAGTTCTGCCCTGGCGAGCAAAGCGACCGGGTATCCTATCGCACGCGTGGCGGCCAAGATTGCTGTTGGCAGACGCCTGGACGAGATCGCCAATCAGGTCACTGGCAAGACTACGGCTGCTTTCGAGCCGACCATAGACTATGTCGTAGTCAAGATGCCTCGCTGGCCCTTCGATAAGTTCTCGTCTGGCGACCGCTCAATTGGTACCCAGATGAAGTCCACAGGCGAGGCCATGGCCATAGACCGCTGCTTTGAAGCAGCGCTGCAGAAGGCCGTAAGGTCGCTCGAGATCGGCAACAAGTCGCTGCTGTGGGAGGACCCGCGATGGAAAGACGGCGACTCCTATCCTGTGCAACCGAACGACCTCAGGCTGTGGGCGCTAATGGCATTGCTGAGACGGGGAGCGAAGGTCGAGGACCTGTGCTGTAGTACTGGCATCGACCCCTGGTTCATGGAGAAATTCCAGAACATAGTGGATATGGAGAAGCGCTTGCTCTCGGAGACCTTGACTCCGGAGTTGCTGCGTGATGCCAAGCGACTTGGTTTCTCCGACGAGCAGCTCGGAACCCTCGCTGACAGACTTCCCGAGCAGTTGAGGCGAATTCGACACAGTTGGGGAATACTTCCGGTATACAAGATGGTTGACACCTGCGCTGCCGAGTTCGACGCCGAGACTCCGTACTTCTACAGCACCTACGAGTCTGAGAACGAGTCCGAGCGCATCGTAGAACGCAAGGCGATGGTTATCGGGTCAGGACCGATACGAATTGGGCAGGGCATCGAGTTCGATTACTGTAGCGTACACTCAGCTTGGGCGCTGCAGGAGGCAGGGTTCAAGAGCATAATGGTCAACTCCAATCCGGAGACGGTGTCCACCGACTACGACACGTCGGACAAGCTATACTTCGAACCGCTTACTGTGGAGGATGTCCTCGCTATCTATGAGAAGGAGAAGCCAGAGGGCGTCATCTGTCAGTTCGGCGGGCAGACACCCCTTAACATAGCCGCTGAGCTGGAGTCTGCGGGTGTAAGGATTCTCGGCACTAGTCCAGAGACCATCGACCTTGCCGAAGACCGCGATAGGTTTAGAGGGATCATGAAAGAACTGAATATCCCCGTTCCGGAATCAGGCATGGCTAGCGATTTGGACGAGGCTTTCGCAGTTGCTCGTGAGATAGGATACCCGTTGATCGTACGCCCCTCATACGTTCTCGGCGGGCGTGCGATGAAGGTTATCCACGACGATGAAATGCTGCGTGAGTATGTCGAAGCAGCGGTGGATGTATCACCGGAACGTCCAATTCTTATCGAAAGGTTTCTGGACAACGCCATCGAGGCTGAGGCCGATGCCATCGCTGACGGGACTGACGCCTTTGTGCCTGCGGTGATGGAGCACATCGAACTCGCTGGCATTCACTCCGGCGATTCTGCCTGTATCATCCCCCCGGTCAGCATCCCGCAGAAGCACATTGACACCATCGAAGAGTACACGAGGAAGATTGCCGTGGAGCTCAATGTCATTGGACTGATGAACATACAGTATGCTATCCATGAGGACAGGGTGTACGTACTGGAGGCAAATCCACGTGCAAGTCGCACAGTGCCTCTGGTGAGCAAGGTATGCAACATACCGATGGTGCGCATCGCGACCCATGTGATGCTGGGCAAGAAGCTGAGCGACTTTAACCTGCAACGCAGGCCAATTCCCCATTTCGGAGTCAAGGAGGCGGTCTTCCCCTTTGACATGTTCCCTGAAGTGGACCCCTTGCTAGGGCCCGAAATGCGCTCTACGGGAGAGGTGCTGGGTATGGCGGACAACGCAGGTCTTGCGTTTTTCAAGGCCCAAGAGGCGGCCAAGCAGCGGTTGCCTCTCGAAGGCACGGTGCTGATTACTGTGAACGAGCTCGACCGGGCCCGCGCGCTTGAGGTCGCCCGGCGCTTTTCCGAACTAGGATTCAAGTTAAAGGCCACTGCGGGAACACGTCAGTACCTTGCCGAGCACGACATCGATGCAGAGCCAATTCTGAAACAGCACGAGGGCTGCCCCAACATAGTCGATGCGATCAACGATGGCGAGATCCAATTGGTGGTTAACACTCCCAGCGGCAAGCTAAGCGCGGAGGACGATTCCTACATCAGGAAGGCAGCGATCAAATGCAGGGTACCGTACATCACGACCACAGCGGCGGCGGTGTCGGCCGCCAAGGGGATCGCGGCGTACCGACAGGGGCACAGCGTGGTGAAAAGCTTGCAGGAATACCATACAGACATCCGCTAGATCATGGATGTGGATGAACGGACATGGATTGATTGCTGCCACCAGCAAACACATTCCTTTTTTAGTTTCTGCGCTTGATTGCCCTCTACCTTCCAGTGAAAAAAGGTCCGCACAAAATCCCGTGTGGACCTTAGCTTCGATTAAATTTCCTGATTTCCTTTCAGGCACTCCTTTTTGGTCACATTTTGGTCACGTACTTATCAACACAAAAAGCTTGACATAGGAAGCTCAACTGCCTATAGTTGCGCTCCCAGTTAT
>DAOUTY010000043.1 GCA_030668425.1 Chloroflexota bacterium | reverse complement strand
ATACGTAGCGGTGGGAACTGAGAAGGCTATGGAGGAAACCTTCGGCTCCACCTGTCACGGTGCGGGAAGGGCCAAGAGTCGCTCAGCAGCAAGGAGAAGCATTAGCGGCGCCGACGTTGCCGCCGAGCTGGCAGCCAAAGGGATCGCCATTCAAGTGGCAAACATCGCCTCCCTGGCCGAAGAGGCACCAGCAGCCTACAAGGATGTAGCCGAGGTGATGCACATAACGGATGCTGCCGGTATATCCCCCAGGGTAATCAAAGCAAGACCAATCGGGGTCATTAAGGGCTAGCGCTATCCCATTCACTTCCCCCAAATTCACCGCGATTCCTACCGGACCCCGGCCGAACATGGCATGGTTGCGGTCTACTTCACAGGTCACTATAATGAACAGGGCAACAAACCTTGCCCCCTAGTGAGCAAGACAAGGAAAAGCTATGTCTAAACCAATCAAGAGGCACCTCAAAGTCGGCGGAGCCCCAGAGGACGACGAAGGCACGCTGATTGTGAGAATGCACCCGGACGACCTGCCCAAAGGCATTAAGTGGAACAGTTACATACGCCTCGCAGTAAAGGACTCAAAAATAGCCTGCAGGGTGAGAAACAACGAACTGGCAGAGGTCCCGCACCCGCGAGTTCACCAGATCAACATTAATAAGAAATTACGAAATGTCCTTAAAATCAAATCGGGTACGGTTTACGATTTCTACGTAAGCAAGGCGTCAGTGTGGAAAGCTCCGTCCTACGTCATAAAGTTTCACCCCAACAGGACCGCCAGGCGAAATATGCTTCTGCGAATTATCGGAGCTATAGCTGCAATCCTGATTGTTATCGGCGGAGTTTTGTATTACTTTCTAGGGTATCAATGATAGCACGTCTATAGTGGCTCGTAGCACGCAAGAACCTCCTATTAGCTTCGGAAAAGCTGACAAGAAAGCCTCCGGCTTTCCCCGTTGTTCAAACAGCCTTTCAAATCTATGTTGACAATCGTAGGACCTGTATCCTAAAATTGATACAATATATATCGCACCAACTGAGAGATCACCAGTTCGAGTTTGCAATGAAGATCAATGTCGCCCAGCAGCTAAAGGAATCCGTAGGCTCGGTCCGCCACATCACCATCGATGAAATGGATAGTGCTGGCTTGCCCACCCGTGGCGAGGTGCAATTGCTTCGTACTAATCACAGTATCCTGGTAAGCGGCAGACTGAATACTACCGTCAGAGACGTATGCGGTCGCTGCCTCGAGGAGTTCGACTACCCGTTAACCCTGGACATTGAGGAGGAGTATCTCTTAGCAAAAGATCTGGCAAACGAGACACCCCTCACCCCACCAACCGAATCGGGGGCCTTCACTATTCAGGAGGATAACACCCTCGATCTTAGCGAGGCAGTGCGCCAGTACACGCTTCTGGCGCAGCCCCTGAAACCGATTTGCCGAGAGGACTGTGCTGGATTGTGTCCCCAATGTGGCTGCAACCTAAACCACGAAACCTGTCACTGCACACCTATTCGACATGACTCACCCTGGGCTCCGCTCCAGGGGTTGCTTTCAGGCGAGAAGCAAAGGGTAGATACAGAGAGGAGTAAACCAAATCATGGCACTGCCCAAAAGAAAATACGCTAAGGCACGCCAGGGGAAAAGACGCAGCCACCTCAAGTTGACTGTTCCCTCCCTGGTGCCTTGTACCCAATGCCACAACATCAAACCTGCTCACCAGGCTTGCCCCTTTTGCGGGACCTATAGGGGAAGAGAGATAATCAAAGCAAGCAAGCCCAAGAGCAAGTAGCAACCTGTGGAGGTAATTAGTGCTTGAGCTGGAAACAGCGTCAACACCCAAGGTCGCCTGCGTCTTTCCCGGTCAGGGATCACAGGCAGTAGGTATGGGCTACGCCCTGTACCAAAGCTCTCGCCTGGCCAGGGAAATCTTCGAGGAGGCCGATTCAGCGCTCCAACTCCCGCTTTCGCGACTCTGTTTTGAGGGACCCGAGGAGGAGCTTCGCGAGACCATCAATGCTCAGCCGGCCATATTGACAACCAGTATCGCCTGCCTGAAAGCCGCTTCAGAGTTTGGTATTCCGTTGAAGCCCGCCCTTGTCGCCGGACACAGCCTCGGTGAGTACACTGCGCTCGTGGCTGCTAACGTGATTGGATTTTCCGATTCAGTTCGCCTTGTCAGGGAGCGAGGACGCCTGATGCAGGAAGCAGGGAAGACCAAGCCCGGAGGCATGGCAGCGATCATCGGTCTTGATGAAGAATCTTTGGAAGAGGTATGTATGGAAACCGGTTCTCAGATAGCCAACTTTAACTGCGCGGGCCAAATTGTTATCAGCGGCACCAGAGAGTCGCTGGCCCGCTCAATGGACTTAGCCAAAGCCAGAGGAGCCCTGAGGGTGATACCACTCCAGGTCAGCGGTGCGTTTCATTCCATTCTGATGCAACCTACGGTTGAGGGTATGACCCAGGCAATCTCACAAGTTAACCTCGGGCTACCTCAAGTTCCCATAATCGCCAACAGCACTGCTCAGCCGATGACCAGCCCCGACGAGGTAAAAGAGGAACTGCTACGGCAGCTATGTCACTGTGTTCAGTGGCAGCCCTCAGTGGAATATATGGTAGATGCTGGAGTCTCCACTTTCATTGAGATTGGCCCTGGACAGATACTCTCAGGACTAATCAGAAGGATCAACAGCACAGTGCATGTCCTCAATATAAGCGATCCGGAGTCCATCAAAGCCATAAACCTCTAAAGAACGCGCGATCTTACCAAATTTCCAGGAAGAGAGCTCACAATGAACTTATCCACAAGGGTCGCCATAGTCACTGGAAGTGGCCAGGGGATCGGTCGTGAGATAGCATTGGCGCTGGCAGAGCACGGCGCCAGCGTGGTAATCAGCGACATAAACGCCACTTCCGCAAGTACGGTGGCAGCCGAAATCGTGGCGAACAATGGAAAGAGTATTGCCGTTACCGCCAACGTCACCGCGCAAGAGGAAGTGGCCAGACTCGCCGAGCAGACAATATCCGCTTTCGGCCAAATCGACATCCTGGTGAACAATGCGGGCATTACCAGGGATACCCTGCTCATGAGAATGTCCGGCGCCGACTGGGATCAAGTGCTGACCACTAACCTCAAAGGGGCTTTCCTTTGCACACAAGCAGTAGTACGGCACATGATAAAGCAGCGCTGGGGGCGTATCATCAATATCGCAAGCGTTGTAGGACTGATTGGGAATGCAGGGCAAGCTAACTATGCTGCTGCAAAGGCTGGGTTAATCGGGCTTACCAAGACCACTGCCAGAGAGTTCGCTGCCAGAGAAGTAACTGCAAATGCAGTCGCGCCCGGATTCATCGACACCGAGATGACGAGGAAACTCAGCGATAACGCCAAGCAGGAGTTCCTCAGGCAAATCCCTCTCGGATATCCAGGCACATCTAGAGACGTCGCCAATGCGGTATGTTTCCTGGCTTCAGAAGAGGCACGGTACATCACTGGCCACGTGCTGAACGTGGACGGCGGCATGGTCATGTCATGACCCGTGCATTCGCTTTTTCATCAGCTAATTGGTAGCATTGATAGTTGAGGAACCTATGGCACATATCAGGCGCAATGCCAGAATCGCGGCACTTCAAGCGCTGTTCGAGAGCGATGCATCAGGACACGACCCGCAAGTTTCCTTGATCTGGCTGGCTGAAGAACAGACGTTACCGGAACCAGCCCTGTCTTATGCGCAAGAGTTAATCAGGGGTGTGCTCGAAAACAAAGGCCAAATCGACTCCCTGATCAGAACACATGCACCTAACTGGCCAGTAGAGCAGCTTTCGGCCATTGATAGAAATATCTTGAGGCTTGCAATTCTTGAGCTTTTGATAGAAAATAAGGTACCGCTAAAGGCGGCCATAAACGAAGCAGTAGAACTGGCTAAGATATTTGGCAGCCATAACTCATCTAAGTTCATCAACGGAGTATTGGGGGCCATCAGCCAGGAGAAAGTCGATAGTCGATAACTACCAATCCAGCGCGTAATATATCAGAAGGGGGTTACAGGATGGCAACCGTCTTTGAACGGGTAGGCAAGATCGTCGTCGAGCAGTTGGGCGTTGAAGAGTCAGAGGTGAAACCTGATGCATCCTTCGTTGACGATCTTAACGCTGACTCCCTCGACTTAGTAGAGTTGGTAATGTCCCTCGAGGAGGAGTTCAGCAACGAATCAAAACGCCTGGAAATTCCAGACGAGGATGCCGAGAAGATAAAAACCGTGCAGGATGCGGTTGACTATCTCAAAGAACAGGGTGTAGAGGACGAGTAGTAGCCATCTCAATACCTCTACTACCCGAATCAAAGAGCACGGGAAGCCACGGACGCAGTGCTGCCTCATCGCTATTATAGCTTATTCATCCTATTTGCCGTTCTATTAGCAAAGGCCGTATTCCCGCAGAAGCCTGTTTCCTCAGACTGCCAGTGCGCGTGATGGTGTCTCTCCACTATGGTTCCACCCCACAGCCTAAACCAGTTGTTGCCAGGGCTCTCTTCTCCATCCTCACAGGAGGCACCGAAGAGTTCCCCCCGATCTCTCTACCTTCGATATCGAGGGTATTCTTCCAAGGCGATCCCCTCAGAAGTGACTTCACTTCCAACACCCGACACAGCGAAAGAGGTCAACAACTTCACCCTTAACCATATTACTCGTTTAAGACAATCACAAGCTTGCGGATGCAGAGATTCAGCCACTGGCAACACCCCTGGACATGACACCTAGCTTCGTTGACTTGACATAGGGGCTGTGCTATCATCCTCAAATAAGCAGCTATGCGAACAAACGCACTCTGGTATCTGACGGCCGGGGCAGGGGCAGGGATGCTGGCAGGATTGCTGGGGATTGGAGGCGGAATCATCCTGGTCCCAGTTATGACTGGGCTCCTGTGGCTCGACCAGCACAAAGCTCACGGCACTTCGCTTGCTATTATTGTTCCCATCGCCTTAGCCGGCACCGTGATATACGCCCTGCGGGGAGATGTTAACTGGGCTCTAGTGGCGACGATAGGCTCTGGAAGCGTTGTGGGCGCTATTGTCGGGGCGAAACTAATGATGAAAGTGCCCGCTCATAGGCTGCGACAGGTTTTCGGAGTATATACTATAGCTGTCGCCATATTGCTACTACTGAGGTAACAATAGAGTACATGGACATTGTTATTGGCCTCGCCTTAGGTTTGATCGCCGGGGTATTCAGTGGAATGCTCGGCATAGGCGGCGGCACAATTACAATCCCGGGGATGTTTCTACTCCTGGAAGTTGAGCAGCATACCGCGCAAGGCGTTGCACTGGGCGCTATGTTACTCGCAGCCCTGGTCGGGGCTTTCATACACCGCCGCCAGAAAAATATGGATCTGACCGTGGCAATGTGGATCGCACCCGGCGCAATCGTCTTCTCGCTGCTCGGAGCCTGGGCAGCGGGGGCGATTATGGCCGAATGGCTGACCAGGGGGTTTGCTATTGTCTTGCTGATCATCGGATGCAGGATGTTATTATTTAATCGAGGAGGCCAAGGTGTCAGCACTAGCTGAGCTCTACGAGAAGATAGCGGCTTGCCAGGACTGCGAGGAGTTGGCCAGAACACGCAACAAGGTGGTTCCCGGCGAAGGTGCTGAAAATGCGCAGATCGTGTTCATCGGGGAGGCCCCGGGCTTCCATGAGGATCAACAGGGGTTCCCTTTCGTCGGCCAAGCCGGTCAATTCCTCGACCACCTGCTCAGCTCCATCGACCTCAAGCGCAGCGATGTCTACATCTGCAACGTCATCAAATGCCGCCCCCCAGAGAATCGCGATCCGCTCCCTACTGAAATAAGTAACTGCCAAAAGTGGCTCGACCAACAGATCGAAATGATCTCCCCAAAGATGATTGTTACCCTTGGCCGTTATTCACTGGCGAAATACTTCCCCGGAGAAACCATCAGCAAGATCCATGGGAAGGAACGAAAGATAGATAACGTAATCTACTACCCCATGTACCATCCCGCCGCCGCTCTGCACCAGCAGAGCCTGCGCCAGACCATCGAGGCCGATATGCTCAAGATACCCTCCCTACTGGCTCGAACGGAAGAAGCGAAAGAAGAGGAGAGCAAGCCACAACAGCTATCTATGTTTTAGTAGAAGGTCACAGACATGGCAAAAGCAAAGTCCAAGAGTCGCCGCAGCAATCTCAGTGCTCCCAGGAGCTTCTGGGCCTACCCGTGGATGGTGGTCAGGGTTGTTGTCCTAGCGTCAGGTGTGGCAATAATAGTCTTCTTCCGCAACTTCCTCGGCAACATCGTCTTTGAAACCATAGGATTCGGGCTCATATTATGGCTTGCGTGGGTGGGAGCAATTGTCTTCATACTGTGGAAACGAAGGTGGGACATCTTGCTGGCGCGGTGGAACGTTTGGCTAGGCTCTATAATCTTGGCCATCGCAATCTGGGGTATACTCGCCCTGTTCCACCCCTCCGGATTCGCTATCGGCGATGTCGAATTCGCCGAGGTAAGTCTCGGCGGCAACACAGGTAAGTACTTGATCGGCAATGAAGGAGTCGGTGTCCCCCCATCAGTGCGGCTCACTCTCCTTATCTTAATGGGGGTAGCTCTCGTTGCCCCGAACCACAGTTTCGGATTCCTCAAGCTCTTAGGGCAAGCAGCAAGAACTGCCGGATTGGTAATACTTACCGGGGCCTCACGGCTTCTTGCCGGATTTGGGCACGCGCTGGCCGAGTTATACCAGAATTACCCGCCCCATAGATTGCTGATAGGACCGATCATCGCTCTGAGCCACTGGCTCCGCAGTCGCCCTGCAGCAAGACCCGAGACCTCAAAAGAGGCTTTGACCTTCGACCTGGACGTAAATCGGCTCGAAACTGAACCCGGAACCATTGCCGAAAAGAGGCCGCCCCGTCAAACAGCCTTTGTCATCGAAGGGGAAACCGAGACACCGCCTAAGACTAAGAGACCAGTGCCCGAGTCTGATGTAGCAGGCAAAGGCGAACTGCCCCCTATCGACCTCCTCGACAAAGTGACCGATACTCTATTCACTGAAGCGGACAACGAACAGCGGGCAAGGCTGCTCGAGAGGGCTCTCGACAGTTACGGGGTAGAGGCCAAAGTAGTGCAAATAAACCCGGGGCCTTCCGTCACCCAGTTCGGCGTCGAGCCCGGTTGGGATCGGAAGTACAAGCGAGTAGTGGAGCGGGACCAACAGGGCAAAATAAAGTTGGATAAAGATGGCGTTCCCCTAGAGAGCAAAGAAGAGGTATCAAGAACAAGAGTGAAGGTGGAGCGTATCACGTCCTTGTCCAATAACCTCGCCCTCGCCCTGGCTGTTCACAGCATCAGAATCGAAGCCCCAGTGCCCGGAAAACCGCTGGTGGGGATAGAGGTCCCAAACACCGACACCGCTCTGGTACTATTGAAGAGCGTGATTGAAAGTCCCGCCTTCCAGAAAACCAGGTCGAAATCAAAGCTCGCATTGGCATTGGGCAAAGGAGCCGCAGGCGAGGCAGTAGCAGCCGACCTTTCGAAGATGCCTCACCTTCTCATCGCCGGCACCACCGGAAGCGGCAAAACGGTGTTCCTTAATTCCATTATCACCTGCCTGCTAATGCACAATCGGCCACAAGACCTTCGGCTGATACTTATCGACCCCAAGCGAGTGGAGTTAGTGCAGTTCGAGAACATACCTCATCTTATATCTCCGGTGGTCAAAGAAGTGGACAAGGCAGTTGATTCCCTGCGCAGGGTCATCAGGGAAATGGATAACCGTTACAAGGAATTCGCAGCGGTAGGAGTGCGTAACATCGAGGGCTACAATCGCAGCCCGCTCATAACCGAGCCCTTGCCTCATTTAGTGGTCATCGTCGATGAACTGAATCAGCTCATGATGACTGCAGCCGAGGTGGTTGAAACCTCCATTTGCCGTCTGGCCCAACTTTCGCGAGCCACGGGTATCCATCTCATAGTCGCTACACAGCGTCCCTCAGTAGATGTGGTTACTGGACTGATCAAGGCCAATTTCCCCACTAGAATAGCCTTTACAGTCCCTTCACTGATGGACTCTCGCACCATACTGGATTCCGGTGGTGCCGAGAAGCTGCTGGGAATGGGTGATATGCTTTATCTACCTTCCGATGTTGCCACCCCGAAGCGCCTTAGGGGCTGTTTCCTCTCGGAACAGGAAATAGACAGGGTCGTCAAATTCTGGAAGCAGCCTCAAGACACTTACGAACCTCAAGCGGAGGACTCCGTAGCTAAAGCCTTCTCTTCTCTAGAGATGGACGAGATAACCGACGAAGATACGATGTTACCGGCAGCGAAGAGACTGGCCAAGGAGAGTTCTCATATTTCTACATCCCTCATCCAGCGCCGTCTTCATGTCGGCTATCCGCGAGCAGCAAGGATCATGGACTCGCTGGAGAGAGATGGGCTTATCAGCCGTAGCGAACCCGGCGGTCCCGCGGAGGTCATTGAATCCTATGAGGAGGAGGAATGAAGAAGCGTGATGATCCCTCTACTCCGCCTGTACAACAGGACGAGATCGAGGAACAACAAGACACGGAGGAGGAGTACTGCCTATTTTGTGGCATCAACCTCTCCGAATCAGAAATCTATCATCGCTACCGGGTCTGCCCCGAGTGCAGATTCCATCACAGCCTCCCGGCACGGCAGCGGATAGCCCTCCTGGCCGATCCCGGAAGCTTCAAGGAAATAAACCAGTTCCTAACCTCCATCGATCCGCTCTCGTTCTCAGGAAAAGAGCCCTACGAAGAGCGCCTCCACGAGGCTCAGCGCAGGACTGGGCTGACCGAGGCAGTAATCACGGGCGTTTGCACAATCGGCGGCAACCCTACGGCTATCGCCGTGCTCGATTTCGGCTTTATGGGGGGCAATATGGGGGGAGTCGTCGGCGAGAAGATTGCGCTGGCATTCGAGCTGGCCACCAGGAGGAAGATCCCAATGGTCACGGTGGTCTCAAGCGGTGGAGCCAGAGTGCAGGAAGGCATGCTCTCGCTCATGCAAATGGCGAAAACAGCGGCCGCAGCCAAGCGCCTCCATTCCCAAAGGCTCCCTCATATCGCAGTTCTGACCAACCCTACCAGCGGTGAGGTCTATGCAAGCTTCGCAAACCTTGGGGATGTGATCCTAGCCGAACCCAAGGCGCTGATTGGTTTCGCGTCACTCCGGGTGGTGGAACAGACCTCAGGCAAACCCCTCCCTGAGGGTAGCCACACTGCAGAGGATCACCTGCTGCACGGGATGGTTGATCAGGTAATTGACCGCACCAGGCTGCGCCAGCTTCTATCTATACTCCTCGACCTGCTCAGCTCTAGATACCGGCTAACCATCACCAGGAAAGGCAAGCCTCCTCCTGTTCCTGAGCATCCGGAAGAGCAGGCCTGGCACACTGTACAATTGGCACGCCACAAGAAGCGGCCCACCGCTTTGGACTACATCTCGAGGATAACTTCATCCTTTGTCGAACTCCGCGGCGACCGCCACTATGGCGACGACAGGGCAATAATATGTGGGGTAGCTGAACTAAGCGGGGAAGCAGTGGTCATAATCGGACAGGAACGGAGCCACAACGAAGGCAGAGCATACCCAGAGGGTTTCCGCAAGGCCCAGAGAGCAATGAGACTGGCTGCTGTTTTTGGGATGCCCGTAATAACCCTGATCGATACCCCGGGAGCTTATCCGGGACTCGACGCTGAAGAACGGGGCATTGGGCACGCGATCGCAAGCACCCTGGCCCTCATGTCAGATCTCCCTACACCCATCGTATCAGTCATAATCGGGGAGGGGGGGAGCGAGGGGGCGCTAGCTCTCGGGGTTGCGGATAGAATCCTGATGATGGAGAACGCGATCTATTCCGTCATCTCACCCGAGGGAGCAGCGTCCATCATTTATCGGGATGCTAAGAAAGCGGAGGAGATGGCCTCAGCTTTGAAGCTCACTGCCCTGGACTGCAAGGAATTAGGCGTAATCGATACAGTGGTGCCCGAGCCGGAGGGCGGTGCTCATGCTGACCCCGATGAAGCTGCACGGCTACTGAAAAACATCATTGTTCGCGAGCTTCTTGAGGCTCAGCAATTCAACCTCGCAAAGCTAATCAAGAACCGCTACAAGAAGTTCCGCCGCATGGGTGAATATAGTTCCTACTTCAGGACCGCTATCTCTAAAGAGGTATCCGATGTCCAGGAATTGCTGCAGCGCGGTGTATCCAGGATTAAGCAACGCTTGTCGACAGCTGAGAAAGCAAACCAGTGACGAACGTGGTCCCCACTAGTCATATGAACGAGCGCTCCAACTGGACGATATGTGTCAAGCTGCTGTATAATATATGACAGTGTGGGACTACGGTAAGGGACTTGACAACACGTGATAAACTATGGTAAAGTCCGTAGTCTAGCATACGAGAAAATGGCAATTGCGGACTTTACTGGAAAATCATACTAAGATAGAGGGATAATAACAGTCCGTCAGTCCATATAGAGT
>DAOUTY010000121.1 GCA_030668425.1 Chloroflexota bacterium | reverse complement strand
GTTGAGGATGCTTTCCAGAGCTCTCCACAGACTTTAACCACACCCTCCGGGGTAAGTGGCTTCACCACCTTCCCCTCTAGCCCAATCATACCTTCGCGGCCGGTCACAGGCTTCCTGTTGAGTACAGGCGCAATGAGTCTGTAGAGCGCAAATACGCAGACTCCCAGTAGAACCACTAAGCCGATGATAACCCCTAGGGATAGTTCTACGCCCAGCTTCCATAGGACAAAAATCACAAGTGCAGCAAGGATTGCTTCGTCCAGCAACAGAACAAAGACCGTGAACAGAGTCCTCGTCATTTTCTTCGTTCCCATTCCTACTTCAGACAAATTGTACCATTGACGAGTTCCACTGTCATCACTGCACCTCTTAGCTTTTCCCAGGGTAAGGAATAGCTTAATAGCATGTAAATCCCCCTAAGCACAGAGCCTTTCGACTAGCTGGAGAATGACTATCCAGCCAGAGTACTCCCGCTCAACCTAGGGGGATCAAAGATCGCATAATCACGAGCTTGGCTTAAAATAGTCGATGTCCAGTATGCTCCCCTCGCGCTCCTCCTTGAAGACTGGTTCGAGATGCATCCCTATTTCTATCTTATCGAAATCGACCTCGCCAAGGAAATAGACCAGCCCGGTATCAGCCCCATCCATCTGGATAACCCCGTAGGCGTAGGGAGCTTCCTCCGGCATGTAAGGCTCCTGATAGTGGATTATGGTGTAACTGCTCAGGAAGGACCCTCTGCACTTCCCTGTTGCTGAACGACCTCGTAAGTTGGCTACTTGACAACAGTAAAGAAATTTGTTGTGTGTGTCATACAATATTACAATAATACAATGTGAGTAAACCTTCCGCCCCTTACGCCCTCAACCTCATACGCTCCTTCCAGGTATTCCTCTCCAAGAAGCTTCCGGGGACGTTTGCTTCCATCTCCTGAAACATAACGAAGGGGACAGCAAAGGTCATGAGGTCGTCCTTGAGCTGGCGCTTGATCTGGACCCTGGCGGAGATGTCAACAAGACCGACCACCGCCCTTGGCCTTTCCTGTCGAGCCTCCCTGAAGGGATAGATGCCGATCGACTGGCAGCCAGCGGCCTGCGGAATTATCACGCTTTCGTTGTCGTCCCTGTCGTAGCTGGCCAAGACTACCAGGGCGGAGAGCTGATCCATATCAGTAAGGAAGACCACTACCTCGGGCCTCTCCTGCTCCGGGTTGACCTCCCTTAGCGGCTTGAATACAACATACTCAAACGGCAGATCAATTATGGGCAGGCACTCGACGAACTTCTTTACCAACTCAGGCGTCTTCAAGTATCTCTCGCCGTGGACGAGATCATCATAGACATCCTCCCCCACGAACGGCTTTATCTGCTCGACAACCCGCATGCCCGGCTCCCACTGCTCGTTGCCCACCGACAAGAAGTAGCAGAACCCCTCGACCCCTCCGGCGAAGTTGAGGTACTGGTTTCCAAATCCGAGTCCGGTCCCGCCACCGGGGCAGCCGAAGGTCTTGCGGTCGAATACGGCCGTGTTTCCGCGGACGGCTGCCGCCAGCATAGACATGACGCAGCCGAACTTCCCTTCCTTGAACTGCCTGGCCTCCTCCGGCCTTTCGTTCGTTAGCATTATAGCCACGGGCTCGTATTTGAGAGTCAATGCCTTCGCGATGCTGCTCTCCATGGTCTTCTCCTTCCCATACTGATTCCCCCGTTAGACCCTTAGAAACTACCTCTCCGAATCCGCTGGCTACTCCCAGGGGATAACCGTACGGTATTCGAATGCTAGCTTCCGCGGGCTATGCCGAGGTACTCGCTGTACTCGACCAGGTGCCTGAGTGTTCTGGCAGCCCTTTCCGGGTTGGAGTAGAAATTGAGGTGGTTCTCCCTCAGCTTCCTGTATGCTAATCCTCTTGTCGCAGCGCCCGTAACCTGTGTTACAAAAAGGATAGGCTTCTGGTGCTTTTTCATAAGCTCGATGGTCTTCTCCAGGTCCTGGACCTCTATGTCCTCGATGGCCTTTCTCCTTTCGGCAAGACCCTTTCTTGCCGAAGGAGGCAGCTTGACCCAACTGGGGAAGCTGGCAATCATCCCCACACCGCCGACTATGATGATGGCGTCGATATTCTCATCCTCCAGCATCGGCCAGAGCGCGTGATAGCTGACAAGGTCCCCGCCGGGATCAATCGGGTTGCCACGAGACCACCTCACCGACATAAGCTCACTCAATCTCTCCATGGTAACCGGCGAGAACGGTGGCATTTCCAACCCTTCCCTCCTCACAATATCCGCGGCCGTGACCGCCATGCCACCACCCATCGCCAGCACTCCCACCCTCCTGCCCCGGGGCAGTGGCTGGCCTAGCAGAGGCACAGCGACATCAACCAGTTCGCTAAGCTCCTCCACCCTGATCACCCCACATTGCTTGAACGCTGCATCAAGCACCGTATCCGACCCTGCCAGGGAAGCGGTGTGCGACTGTGCCGCCCTTACTCCGGCATCGGTCCTCCCTGACTTCATGATAACTATGGGCTTCTTCTTGGTAATCTCCTTCGCCAGCTCGAAAAAGCGCCTGCCTTCCCTGAAACCCTCGACATATCCCAGGATAACCTTCGTGTCGTCATCATCAGCCAGATACTCCAGATAGTCCTCGAAGTGCAGGTCCGCCTCATTTCCAGTGCTGACGAACTTGCTGAACCCGATGCCCATCTGCCCCCCGTAGTGAGTGACCGACTGGCTCGAGTTGCCGCTCTGGGAGAGAAGCGCTACATTCCCCTTTTTTACACCGGGCAGAAAACCCACAGTGCGGACGTTGGTGTGGGTGTCTAAGTGCCCCAGACAGTTTGGCCCCACAAAGCGTATTCCTCCTCGCCGTGCGATTTTGACCACCTCCTCCTCAAGCCTGGCCCCCTCCCCACCGATCTCCGCAAGCCCGCTGGTGATGATAATGGCAACCTTGACTCCCTTACGAACACAGTCATGCATAACCTCAACAATAGCTTGAAACGGGACCGTTATCACGGCAAGGTCCACCGGCCCAGGCACATCGGCTACACTCTTATATGCCCTGAGCCCGAGCACCTCGGTCTCCCTTTTGTTTATGGCGTAGAGCGGCCTGCCGCTCCTGCTGGCCTGCAGGCGGGCAAGGATGACGTAACCCCACTTGCCAAGCTGATTGGACGCTCCGATCACCGCCACCGAACGGGGGTTAAACAAATAGCCAAGTTGTTCTTTGAGACTCATGCTCTTTTACCCTCAGGTAGGGGCACGGCGTGCCGTGCCCCTACCTACTGTATATCTAATTTCCTTTGATCAGAGACCCTTGTTGGCGATATACACCGCCAGGTCACCAATGCGGCAGCTATAGGCCCACTCGTTGTCATACCAGCTAAGCACCTTGACCATGTTGCCGCCGATAACCATGGTGCTCATGGCATCAACAATAGAGCTGGCGGGATTTTCCTTGAAGTCCACGCTGACCAAAGTCTCCTCGCAGAACTCCAGAATCCCTTTCAGTCGACCCTCCGCAGCATCGCGCAGGGCCTTATTGACATCGTCAACCGTAACATTCTTGTCCAGATCGGCCACAAAGTCGACCAGTGAGACTGTGGGGGTCGGCACCCTCAAGGCAAGCCCGTGTATCCTGCCCTGCAACTCGGGAATAACCTGGGTGACCGCCTTGGCAGCGCCAGTGGTGGTGGGAATGATATTCAACGCTGCTGCCCGCGCGCGGCGCAGGTCGCTATGAACCGTGTCGAGCACTACCTGATCATTAGTATAGGAATGGATGGTGTTCATCAATCCCTTACTCACCCCAAAGCTTTCGTGAAGAACCTTAACCACTGGAGCAATGCAGTTGGTGGTGCAGGAGGCATTGGAGATGATGCGATGCTTCGCCGGATCGTATTTTCCCTCGTTGACGCCGAGGACTATGGTGATGTCCTCCTCCTTCGCCGGAGCCGTGATGAGCACCTTCTTGGCCCCTCCCTCGAGGTGCCCGGCGGCTTTGGGCCCTGCCGTGAACAGGCCTGTAGATTCCACGACTATCTCGACCCCATAATCACGCCAGGGAATCTTGGCCGGGTCCCGCTCGGCTATAACCTTCACCTTCTTGCCATCGATGATGATCGAGTCCTCAGTAGCCTCCACCTTCCCCGGATAGCGCCCGTAGTTGCTGTCGTACTTGAACAGATGGGCGTTGGTCTCAGTGCTCGTCAGGTCGTTGACCACCACGACCTCAAGCTCGTTGGGATGCTGGTCATTTATCGCCTTCAGGACTTGCCTGCCTATCCGACCAAAACCATTGATCCCGATCTTGGTTACCATCCTAGCACCTCCTGTTGTGTTGATTTGCTGCGTATGCTGTTTACGTCACAGGCTTAGCTGATACTCCACTTGTTGCCGCCGAGCGCCTTTTCAGCATGTCGATGAAAGCCTCTACCCGCGTCCTCAGGTGCTGATTGAGCACAAAGTCGTTGTTGCCCTCAAGGGTCAGCATAGGCAAGTCGATCGCGTTACGAAAGACAATGTCTCCTATTCCCCGGTGACAAAACGCCTGGACATAATGGATGACGCCATCCACCCGTCGCTGGCGCAGTTGGGGAAGGATATCGTTGACACGGCCAAATATGGAGTAGGGATAGGTGTAGTTGCAGTACTGCTCGGAGAGAGAACGGCCAGGGCTGGGCATAGCGAACTGGCGCTGCACCTCATTGAAGACGACTCTGGCTCCATTGCGCTCAATATACTGGTAAAGGTCACCGGGGAATACCGGGGGCACGCCGATATAGGCAAGACGGAGGAGGTTATCCGGATAGGGCTTTCTGTTTCTGGCTTGAGTCAGGAGTTTGCCCATGCGGCGTTCGTATTCTTCATAGTCTCCGCTAAAATCCGAAGCAGTGACCAGCGATAGGTGGTTCTCCAGGCCGCTCACCACCCCATCCCTCCAGGTGAGTTCATCGACCTCCAGGGCAAGCCGCCTTGCTTCCTCAAGCTCCGTCCTCACCTCCTCTGCTCTGGCCAGTGTCGTGCCCAGCCTCCCTGCCAGTGCCTCAAGCGCCCTCTGCATCAAGCCAGCATCAGGCTGGTCGGGATAGGCAAAGGGCAGTACCTCAAGCCCCCTGAGCTTGAGCACCTCCATGAGCATGACGGTATTGGAGCAATCGCCACTGGTGACGCAGAGGACGGTTTCGATGCCATGCTCCATGCAAACCCCGTAGATGCCCTTAATCCAGGTACAGCAGTTCTGAGGGAAACCAGCCCTCTCCGCGATATTCACCAACCGCTCTCGCTCGGTACTGCCAATGAACACATTGTTGAGGTCAACGGGCATATAGCCCGCTGCCATGAGGACTTCTATAGGGACCGTGGTTGTTATGCCGATGGTTTTAGACACTTAGCTTGCTTCCTCCTCGCATTCCTCAACCCAAGTTTATCGCTTTACAATCCCCCTAAATCCACCTTTCTTAAAGGGGGACTTTGTAACCCCTGTATCTTTCCTCTCTTTGTGAAAGAGGACGTTTATCGCACCTATTCTCCCCCCTTTTATAAAGGGGGGAAGGGGGGATTCCTTAGCGCCTCAAGCCATGAAACGCCTCTTTGCCGGCATATCTGGCCTTGTCACCCAGTTCCTCCTCGATCCTAAGGAGGCGGTTATACTTGGCGACCCTCTCCGAACGGCAGGGCGCTCCAGCCTTGATCTGCCCCGTATTCATGGCGACCGCGAGATCGCTAATGGTAACGTCCTCGGTTTCGCCGG
>DAOUTY010000190.1 GCA_030668425.1 Chloroflexota bacterium | reverse complement strand
GGCGGTCGAAACCGGCGGAGACAGCGATCACGTCCGCTTTATGGTCGCTCAGGAAAAGGGAGATGCTGTCCACGAACTCCTGTCTACCTCTGGCCTCGGGATGGAAGTAGGATACCCCGCCAACATTGCGGAAGATATTATCTGTGCAGTCTCCAAAATGGAGGACTATATCCAGTATCGCTGCCGTGTTGATAACGCCCTCTTGTCTGAGCCTGGCTATGGAGATAGCCATGTTATTGAAGAAACAGAATCCCCAGCAGTGGTCAGGGCTGGCATGATGCCCGGGAGGCCTGATGAGCCCGAAAGCAGGCTCTCCGTTCATGGCCAGATCGGCTGCCTTTATGGCTCCCCCTGCTGCCAGCAGTGCGACCTCATACGTCTCTGTCTCTCGCTGAATGCTTGCGATGTGCCAGTTAGAGTGGGCAAGCTCTATGTCCATTGTGGATGCTGGCTCGGGGGTGACCAGGTCGAATTGAGGCGAGACTTCTTTCAGGATGCTCTCCATGCGCCCCGCTTTGGCTGCTGGATCGCCGGCATAAACCTCCTCGTACCGCGGGTGGTAGACTATCTTCATTGCGTAGTCCCTCTTCTACGGTGCCAGTTCCTGAAGGGTGTCTGCGTAGACGCGGTAGGTTCTGGAATCGAAAAGAACGAAGACCACTTCCGCGAGTGAGTCATCCTGAGCCAGGAAATCGATGACGGTCTGCAATGCGATCCTCGCAGCAGGCTCTACCGGATAACCATAGGCGCCGGTGCTTATCGAGGGGAAGGAGACGCTTTTCAAGCCTCGGTCGATCGCTAGCTTCAGGCTTTCCCTGTAGGCGCTGGCCAGGAGGTCAGCTTCCTCCCTGTTGCCACCATGCCAGACTGGACCTACAGTGTGGATAACGTGGCGCGCTTCAAGGTTACCCCCCGTGGTAATAACCGCCTCGCCTGTTGGCAGTCGTCCTCTCTCCGTACGTATCTGCTTGCATTCTTCGAGGATGGCCGATCCTCCCGCCCGGTGAATAGCGCCGTCCACGCCGCCACCACCCATAAGGCCGGAGTTAGCAGCGTTGACGATGGCGTCGGTTGCCTGCTGGGTGATGTCCCCTTGAACTATGGAGAGCCTGGTCTTGTTGATAGTTCGCTCCGTGCTCACTTCTCGGAATCCTCTGAATCCTCGGATTCTTTCTCCTCCTGGGCTACGAGGCTCTCTTCTCGCTCTCTGACCCAGCGCTTGATTTCATCCAGGCTGGGCGGAGCAACGTAAAATACCTCTATATCTGAAGGGAATTGAATTTGGTGACCTTCCCTCATGATGAGTAGGCCAATGTCCTCCTTTTTCAGGGTCTTATCTATTCTCTTGGCCATGTCCTTGTTTCTCTTCGAATGTGCCTCAGAATACGATTCATGGACCCTGGCAAGCACCTTCGGGTTTTGCATACCGATCACTAAACACCTGCTCCAGTCCATAAACTCCGTTAGCAGATCGATATCCTCAATTGGCTGGACCTCTGCTCCTTTGTCCAATCTGGCTCGAACAACTTGATAGCTTGCGATGTTCAGTTGCTCGATAACCTTGCCTCCCTCCTCACCACCTACCGGTACAAGCTCATGGTATACCTTGTTCACACTGCCGAGTTTTAATTCCAGGTTTATCACATGGGCCTCGACCTCATCCCAGTACTTACGTGCCTTTGCCTGGAAATCCTCCTCCGGCTCAAGAGGCGGGAAAATGAGGGGCACGAAGAGCAGTTTCCTGCCCTTGCTGAATTTCTCGGCCTCAGGTTTCTCTATTTTACCCAGTTTTTCTGCCATGTTTCTCGCATTGAACTCCCTTACCAAAAGTCGATGTTGAATATGTTCTCAGTCTCCTTGATAGTCTTCGCTATCTCATGCTTCGCTGCGTCGTCCGCGACAGGTTCTACCTGTGATACCGGCAGTCCTGACTCGCTCTTTGAATCTTTCCAGCTCATGATATATCCAGGAACAGTAGCATAACCGCAGGTGCCTCCGCCGCAGCATGCCGATTCCACACAGGACATCCCGATTACACAGAGCACCTCTCTGCCATTATGAGGCAGTCTCAACTCCTTGAGCGGAGTGTAGTACCCGGCCAGGGCATGCACGTCCTCACCGATTTCCAGATGAACATACTCCATATCCCGTTCACCTCCTGTTGTACCCCTGGTTATAGTCTACCAGAATTCGATGTTCTGTATACGCTCGCTTTCCCTGATTGCTGCCGCAACATCTCGCCTTGTCTTCTCATCGTCAATGGGTTCTACCTCTGAGACAGGCAAGCCCGCTTCGTTTCCCCTGGATTTCCATGACACTATGTACCCGGGCACGAGAGCATAGGGGCCGCCGCGGCCTGCGCAGAGGTAACCCCCAGCGCAGCAGGAACACTCCAGCATGCCTACGCCGGTTACACAGAGGACTTCTCGTCCATTGTGCTGCAGTCTAAGCTCCTTGAACAGGGTATAGTACCCGGACGGAACAGCCAGTTCCTCCTCCAATTCTTGATGAACGTATTCCCTGCTCATTTCATCTCTCTGCTGCACCCTTGGTCTTCGCAGCCTTGGGCTTGTTCTTCAGGGACTTCGCCTGTTTCTTCTGGAGGAATCCCTTCATACGGAACCATGATGGTGTGCGGTAACCTTTCATGGCGAATCACTTTCTTTGAGGTAGTGTGACTGTCGATCTTCCGAGCATAACCCTGCGGCCGTTCTGGTTCTCTGCCCGGGTCTCACACTCGACGTAACCCTCGCCATCCTGCACGTATTTCTTTGCCACCTCACCCTGGAAGGTGAGGGTGTCTCCGGGGAAGACGTTTCCTCTCATCTCGGCGTAGTGCTTCTTGAGCATGCCATTCCCGCCGATCCAGTTGGTGATAAGCTGCGCCAGGAAAGCCGTGTTATGAGGACCGTGAGCGACGACGTTGGGCAGCCCCAGGGACTGGGTGGCAAACTGGTAATCGAAATGATGAGGGCCATAGTCATTTACGGCCGCTGCCCACTTGAGAATGGTGAACAGGGTTATCTCTTTCACCAGAGGAGGCAACTGGACACCCGCCTCGACATCTTCGAAGTATATCTGCCCGGTGCTTGTAGTGCGAGACTCTACTTTTCCCGGTGGCGCTGGTTCACTGGCACCTGCTCCTTTAGCGGATGAGCCCTCCAGGGAGACCATAGCCTCGCTTGTGATGCCCACCAGCTCGTTTCTCTGGTTGCGGTGCTCATTGTCGATGCGGATGAACACCATCCTGCCGCTCTGGCCTTCCCTCTGGTAAATGTCCCCGAGCTTGCAGGTGCTCGTTATCGTATCGCCCGGTCTCAGGGGGATGAAGAACTGGAACTCATTGAACGCCTGGAAAGTGCGGGGGAAAGGTGGTGTGAAGGGCAGGCTCATGTGAGACATGTCGGGTGAACGCCTGAAGGCGTGGTTGCTGGGGTTAAACGCTTCGAGAAGCACAGGTGGAGCGATGATGCCGCCCCATCGTGTTCTATTAGCATATTGCTCGTCTTGCCACAGAGGGTTCTCGTCGGTAGTAGCCTCCAGAAACCTCCGGATGCCCCACACCGTGACTTCCTCCGGCGGGAAATCGGGGAACAGCCTGGCACCTATGTGGCTCCTCATCTCGTCGGTTATCGCTGACTCTCCGGCCATATCAAATGCTCCTCAACATTGGTCAAACACTCCTTGAGATTAGTATATAGGAAATGGGGGATGAGGAAAACCTGGCGCGCCCGGAGGGATTCGAACCCACGGCCCTTGGTTCCGAAGACCAATGCTCTATCCACTGAGCTACGGGCGCATTTTTCAGGATTTGGGTGAAGAGGAATGCTGTTTTCGACCTGGTGATGCTGGTTTGAAAATCAGAACGATAACAGGAATATCGCAAATGGGGTGAGCGGAGGGATTCGAACCCTCGATCTCCAGGGCCACAACCTGGCGCCTTAACCACTAGGCTACGCCCACCACGATAAGGTCACAGCCCGTTC
>DAOUTY010000176.1 GCA_030668425.1 Chloroflexota bacterium | reverse complement strand
CCAGGAAGGCATGAGCCGCAATGGCGATTACCAGCACAATGAGAATAAAGGCTGTCCCGCAGCGGATATGAGTGATCCCATACGGGCGGACTCTATCCACCTCCAACTCTTCCCCAGCTTCATAGGCATTAATTGTCTTGTGCTCCGCCCCATGGTAAGCCCACACCCGGCGAATATCAGGCATCAGGTTCATTGCCTTGAGGTAAATGAGAAAGACAACGAGGCGAATAACGCCGTCAGCCACATTACTCACCGTAGAGGAAATATAGGGATCGATAAAATGGACGATCAATAGAGGCAATGCCAGGAACAATCCCAGGGCGAGTATAAACCCCATAGCAACGATGCCCCACAGCATCATCGGGCTGACTGTTTGTTCCTCCTCCTCAAGGGAAACCGATGCCGAGTAGAAAAGGGCGCGCACACCAAGGATGAGGGTTTCCAATAACACAATGGGCCCGCGTACGACGGGGATCTCACGAAGGCGGCCCGAGAACAGGGCCGCTAGAGGCTCATGCTGTATCGCGATCTCGCCATCGGGGCGGCGAACAGCGACGGCCACGCTATTACGACCGCGCATCATCACGCCTTCGATGACCGCCTGTCCCCCATAGTAGAATTTCTTACCCAATATCCCACCTAAACAAAAGGGGCGAGAGTCCCTCGCCCCGCCTAACTACTGGCATTTTCTCTGATTATTCCTTGATCATATACCTACGTTTAAAGCGCTCTACCTGTCCCGCGGTATCCACAATCCTGCGCTCGCCTCCACTGAAAAATGGATGGCACTGGCTGCAGAGCTCGACCTTGAGCACAGATCTGGTGGCGCGAGTTTCAAAGGTATTGCCACAAGCACAGACAACCTTGGCATCCATATACTCAGGGTGAATATCCTTCCTCATCAAGCTTTCTCCCCTTCACGGGTATACACGCTTACCTTCCTCCTGTGTTTTGAGGCCGGCTCATACTTGACAATGCCGTTAATAAGGGCGAACAGCGTATAATCTCGCCCCAGCCCCACGTTGTTCCCCTGATGAATACGAGTACCCCGCTGCCTCACCAGTATCGTCCCGGCGCGGACGGACTCACCATCGTAGCGCTTGACCCCGAGTCGCTTGGATATGCTATCACGCCCCAAGCGCGTGCTGCCGCCACCTTTCTTATGCGCCATTTGCTTTACCTCCGCTTACCTTCGCCAACTACTATCTCTTTGATCGCCAGCCTGGTGTACGGCTGGCGATGCCCCTTCTTTATGCGGTACCTGACCTTGGGCTTGTATTTAAACACGATCACTTTGTCCCTCTTGCCGTCCCCAACCACATCAGCGATGACCTTGGCTCCGACTATAGTCGGCCTGCCCAACGTGACCTTATCCCCATCAGCGACCAAGTGAACTCTATCCAACTCGACAGTATCACCATCAACAGACAATTTTTCCACATCGATCGTCTGCCCGGGGGAGACCTTGTACTGCTTACCTCCAGTCTCGACTATGGCGTAAATTATGGCCCTCCCAAGTTGACTTACCGTGAAATTCTACCAACTCCAACTCACCCTGTCAAGTTGAATCCGCTCGGAGGGCCCAGAATGATATCCCCAAGAGCTTACTCGGTGTCTGTGCTGAACACCAGCCCATCGGGGCTGGAATCGACTTTGACTCTATCCCCCTCCTTGAACTCACCCATAAGTATCTTCTTGGACAGCGGATTTTCCACCTCACGCTGGATGGTTCGCCTCAAAGGACGAGCACCAAACATAGGATCGAAGCCCTCCTGGGCCAGCCAGGACTTGGCCTCATCAGTCAAGACTATGGTCATATTCCGATCCTCTATTCTGGCCTGCACCTCTTTCATCATGAGGTCGACGATCTCCCTTATCTGCTCCTCAGTGAGCGGCTCGAAGATGATGATCTCATCGATGCGGTTGAGGAACTCAGGACGGAACGTTTGCTTCAAAGCGCCCTCGATCGAGCTCTTGAGCCGCTTTTGCTCGCCTTTCGGCTGTGCCTCGTAGCGAAAGCCGAGGGAACCGCGCTGAAATTCCTGGCTCCCCAGATTCGAGGTCATGATTAACACGCTGTTCTTGAAATCAACAGTCCTGCCATGACCATCGGTCAGCCGGCCATCTTCCAGTATCTGGAGCAGTATGTTGAACACGTCAGGATGAGCCTTCTCAACTTCATCGAATAGGATAACCTTGTAAGGACGGCGACGTACAGCCTCGGTGAGCTGCCCCCCCTCTTCATAACCAATGTATCCCGGAGGGGCTCCTATGAGACGGGACACGGCATGCTTCTCCATATACTCCGACATATCAAGTCTCACCATCGCCTCTTCGTCATCGAAGAGAAACTCCGCAAGAGCACGGGCAAGCTCCGTTTTGCCAACGCCCGTGGGCCCGAGGAATATGAAACTGCCGATCGGCCTCTTGGGATCCTTCAGCCCTGCTCGTGCCCTCCGGATAGCGTCAGAGACTGCACTTATGGCCTCTTCCTGGCCAATGACCCTCCGGTGCAGTTCCTCCTCCATGTGCACGATCTTCTCCGTTTCCCCCTCCAGCATGCGACTCACCGGTATGCCGGTCCACTTGGAGACGAGTTCAGCGATGGCCTCCTCATCTACCACCTCATCGATCTTTTTTTCCTTAAGCCACTTGCCCCTTGCTTTACTGTACTCCTTTTCCAAGCGAAGGCGTTGAGTTTTGAGTGTAGCCGTCCGCTCAAAATCACCGCGCTGAGATGCCGCTTCCTCCTCATTATCCACTTGCTGAAGTCTCTGCTCCAGTTCCTTGACATCAGGGGGAGCGCTCTCAGTATCGATCCTTATTTTGGACGCAGCTTCATCTATAAGGTCGATGGCCTTGTCAGGAAGGAATCGATCAGAGATATAGCGCTGGCTGAGCTTGGCAGCGGCCACCAGTGCCGCATCCTCGATCCGTATCTTGTGATGAGCTTCATATCGCGGTCTGAGCCCTCTGAGCATCTGGACGGTATCGTCTATACTGGGCTCATCGATAAATACCGGTTGAAATCTCCTCTCCAAGGCGCGGTCCTTTTCCACATGCTCCCGGTACTCGTCGAGCGTGGTAGCGCCGACACACTGAAGCTCACCCCGGGCTAACGCGGGCTTAAGCATGTTGGAGGCATCGATAGCTCCCTCAGCCGCGCCAGCCCCAACCACAGTATGAAGCTCATCAATGAATAGCACGATCTCACCCTGGGCATGGCGGATCTCGTCCATAACCGCCTTGAGCCGCTCTTCGAATTCGCCGCGGTACTTGCTGCCAGCGACCAAGGCACCCATATCGAGAGCAAGGACCCTCCGTCCTTTAAGGGAATTGGGCACGTCGTCAGCCACAATCCTCTGCGCCAGCCCCTCAGCGATAGCCGTCTTGCCCACACCAACCTCACCGATGATCGCCGGGTTATTCTTGGTACGCCGCGTCAGCACCTGTATAACCCGCCTTATCTCCTCATCGCGCCCTATCACCGGGTCCAGCTTCCCCTCTCTGGCGAGCGCAGTCAGGTCACGGCAGTATTTCTCCAGCGCACGATATTTGGATTCCGCCCTGGAGTCGGTAATACGCTGCTCCCCGCGGATGTTCTGCAGAGCACGATAGATCCCCTCCTGGTCTATACCGAACTCCTTCAAGATCTTGGCTGCCTCTCCCTCCCGCTCCCCAGCGATAGCAATGAGCAGGTGTTCGGTACCAACAAACTCATCTCCGAATCTATCGGCTTCACTTAGGGCATCCTGATGCAGTTTCTCGATACGTGGTGTGATGTAGATTTGGCCACCTTCATAGCCCAACCTGGGGCTGCGTTCCAGGGCCTGCTGCACCCTCTCTCCCACCGGCTCGATTTCCACACCCATCTCTTTCAATATCTCAGCGGTGACCCCTCCCTCTTGCTGGAGGAGTGCCAGAAGAATGTGCTCCACATCCCACTGGCTATGGCGAAATTGCCTGACCAGCTCCTGGGAGGCAGCGAGCACCTCTTGCGCCTGTTCCGTGAATTTAGGTGGTTTCATCATGGCCAAGCTCCTTTTTTGTACTCAATGGCTAGCTGAGGCGCTTTATCTCCAACTCCATTATGCGCATCCACCGCTCCATCTCAGCCATACGCTCGCCCATCCTCATGATAACCTCGACACCAGCCAGGTTAACCCCGAGGTCATCAATCAGGGTCTTCATCCGGCGTAGCCTCTCAATATCTTCTGTCGAGTAGAGCCT
>DAOUTY010000073.1 GCA_030668425.1 Chloroflexota bacterium | reverse complement strand
GGTGGAAGCTGCGCCCTGAATCCGGAGCCGATGGCGGCGTTCATCGACCTGTTCGTTGTGGGTGATGGGGAGGAGGTGGTTCTGGAGCTTCTGGACGCGCTTCGGAAGTGGAAGCGCGGAGGAACAGGGCAGAAGCGGGAGCTATTGCGAGAAGCGGCACAAATACCAGGAATCTATGTGCCCAGCTTTTACCAGGTCGATTATCATAGTGATGGAACTGTGGCTTCGATAACGCCCACGGTTGCCGAGGCAAAGCCAGCCGTTGAGCGGCGTATTGTGAATAATTTGCCTCCCCCGCTGACTCGTCCCACGGTGCCTTATCTTCAGGTGATCCACGACCGGGCTGCGGTCGAGATACAGCGCGGTTGTCATCAGGGGTGTCGTTTCTGTCAGGCGGGCATGATCTACCGTCCTGTGAGGGAGCGACCTCAGGAGGAGGTGGTTAAGGCAGTAGACGAGTTGACAAGAAACTGCGGTTATGACGAGATTTCACTCCTCTCGCTGAGTACCAGCGATTACCCGGGCATCGCGAATCTGGTTAATACGCTTTCGGAGAAATACAAGGGTGCCAATCTTACCATGTCTATGCCCAGCCTGCGTCTTGATACCTTCTCGGTGGCATTAGCCAATTCCTTGCAGGATGGGAAAAAATCGGGTTTCACCTTCGCTCCCGAGGCGGGGACAGAACGACTGCGCCAGGCGATCAACAAGAATATTTCTGATGAGAGCATACTGCAGACTATTGAGACTGCCTGGGAACGTGGGTGGAAAAGCATAAAGCTTTACTTTATGATCGGGCTGCCTACCGAGACCCTGAGCGACATAGAGGGCATAGTGCATCTGGTACGCAGAATAAGGACCATCGGTAAGGGTAGGATCAATGTAAGGGTCAACACATCTACCTTCGTCCCCAAACCCCATACTCCTTTTCAGTGGGTAGCCCAAGCGTCTGAGGAGGAGTTGATTGCGAAACAGCAGGTGCTCAGGAGCGGGTTGAAAAAAGCGGGGGTTCAACTGTCTTGGCACGACCCTGAAGTGAGCTTACTTGAGGGGGCGTTGTCGCGCGGTGATCGGCGCCTGGCCAGGGTAATCGAACATGCGTGGCAACTTGGAAGCAAGTTCGATGCCTGGAGCGAGCACTTCAGCTATGAGAAATGGAAGAGCGCTTTTGACGAATGTGGCCTCGATCCTTATTTCTACGCTTGCCGGGAGCGCTCCCTGGACGAGATATTACCCTGGGCTCACATTGATACCGGTATCAGCCTTAGTTATCTCAAGAGAGAGTACGAACGCACCAAGCTGGGAGAGGAAACCCCTAATTGCAGGGCCGGGCCCTGCAATGCCTGCGGGCTTCAGGACAGACAGGGTAGTTGCCAGATGAAGTATCGTGAGTTGACCACGGTATCCAAACGGAGTGGGCAGGGAACTGCCGATAAATAGCCTCTGTCACGCGATGTACAGGAATCTTCCCACCTTGAGGGCCAATGTCGGAAGGGGCTCGGTTCTGGGCATAAAGACCTTGGAAATCATGATGCTTGTGACGACACCGATCATGGCACCACCAGCGAGATCGATGGCGAAGTGTATCCCGGCATAGAATCGTGCGAAGACCCAGAGGAAGGCAAGGAAGTAGAGAACGGCGCCTGCCTTGCGGTGACTGAACCAGACCCCGGTAGCGGCAGCGAACGCTATTGTGGCCGCGTTGCTGGGGAAGGAGGGATCGTGCGGCAAATAGAAAACGGTTTGAGCGGCATACCTCGCGCTCTCACGAATAACAAAGTCATCGACCAGGAAAGGCCGCGGCCAGAAATCAGACATGTTGAGTATACGTACGACCAGGGTGGATATTCCAATGGCAACGGAGGCGTTCATAAGGGCCTTCTGGAGTTGCTCTCTTCGGCCGGGGTCGCGATGCCCTACCCAGAGGCCAAGCAGGATAAGAGCGATGGCTACGGGAACGATGAAGTCGTTGGCCAGAAAGCCCATCACGTGATCGAGGGCAGGTGCTTTGTCCACGAATCCCGTTATCCATAAAGTCCAGCCGGAAAGCGGTGGCATCAGTCTCCTTTCTCCCTCTGCTTCCTCAGACTGCTGAGAATACCACCGAATAGTGTTGTGGTCTTCAGCGTTTCCATTCCGAGGTCGTGCTGTTTCCCTTTAATCGGGGTGTCCCCCCTGGTGCAGACAGCAGCCTGGATAATGGATGCCAGGATGGCGGTTATGAAGTATGCCGAAATGATTGCGCCCAGAAATAGCGCTAGCTGCTGGGACCCCTCTATTGTGTGCTGGATATTGCGTTCAGCACTGGTATAAAACCAGCCGAAGGCACCGATGATAGCCAATACGCCAAAGGCATATTGAACCTTTGGCTGTCTAAAGAACCACAGTCCCTTGAGCCCGGCAGGGATTGCTACTATCTGGTATAAGCCGATTGCAGCTATAAAGACCAGCAGGAAATAATCTAAAGCCATATTGCAATATCCTTCTTTCAGCCACCCTCAGCTAAAGCTTCCCCTTGCTTTTGTCTCCATGTCCAGATTAGATTAGAGAAGAAATTCCACATCGTGGCAACCGCTATCGCTATTATCTGGGAAACAATATAATATATTCCGGCGGCATTCAAAGCAACGTAGTACACGCTAATATTGATACCCCAGCCGACCTGGCTGACCAGGTTGAATTTGACGGCTCGTATCAGAAAGGATTTCAGACCTGGAGTCCGGCGGTCGCTGAATGTCCAGAATTCATTAAACATAAAATTAGTCAGTATGGAGATCTGGTAACTTGGTATTTGAGCCCAGACTTTATGCATACCAACGACTTCAACAAAAATAGCCAGCAGTCCCAAATTAACGCAGAATCCGCTAGCTCCCACTATGCAGAATTTTATAAAACGTTTTATCTTCCCTTCGAACCACGCCAGGTGGCTGAGATGTTTAAGGAAGTTTAACTGCTCATTAAAGGTGAGATTGCTTTTCCCTCTTTCCCTCTCTTTGAATATGTAGGGAACCTCTACTACCTGGCTGGCATTGCCCTTTACCAGCACCTCCAGCAGGATTTTGTATCCGGTGGGGGCGAGCACCGCACCCTCTATAACCTCTCTCCTGAACAGGAAAAAGCCGGCAAGAGGGTCCTTGATTCCCTTAACTGAGGACAGGAGAAGCCGTGCGATCGTCTTGGCACCTATGGAGATGATCTCCCTCTTCGTGCTCCAGCCCTCGATACCACCACCTTCAACGTATCGACTCCCGATTGCTACATCTGCCCCACCTCTTATTGCATCCAGCAGAGCAGGTATTGCTTCGGGCGGGTGCTGCAGGTCAGCATCTATGACCCCTAGAACCTGTCCGCCTGCCTGGCTGAATCCTGCGACCACTGCCGAAGCCAGACCACGCTCGGTCGTACGCACAATCACCTTGAGGGGGTATTTTGAGGAGAGGCTGTTAGCTAGCTGTGCAGTTCCATCGGGGCTATTGTCATCGACTATGATGAGTTCATAGTTGTATTGCGAGAGGGCTTTGTGTACTCTCTCTACCAGAGGGACTATGTTTTCCTTCTCATTGTAGGTGGGCGCTATCAGTGAGAGTTCAACGGCCTGTCCTGAGTTCATCGAAGGATTTAACGCGCTCTGCGATCCCATTCGCAAATTCCTGAGGCAAATGTCCAACTATACGAAACCAGATGGCAATTACAACAGACACAGCCAATAAGGCTGCGCTGCGCTCTGCGGAGTTGTCAGGACTTGCCTGTACCGGCGTAGACTGGCGTGTACCAGTGGAGATACTTCTTGTTCTTGCCACACTCCACATCGAAATATAGCTTTTGCAGTTCTTTGGTTAACCTTCCTATGTTGCCTTGCCCCACCTTGCGTCGGTCGATTTCAACCACCGGCGTTATGTGTGCTGCTGTGCCTGTCATAAAACACTCATCAGCTATGTACAATTCGCTGCGGCTAACATGCCGTTCTATGGTCTCTGTGCCCAGTTCCTTCTTCGCGAGTTCCATAACGGTATCCCGGGTGATTCCTACGAGTACGCTATCGTAGCAGCCGGGGGTTACCAACTCTCCGTCAATAACCAGAAAGATATTCTCGCCGCTGCCTTCGGACACATAACCATTCGAGGTAAGCATGATGGCCTCGTCGAAGCCATTCTCCATTGCCTCTGTTTTGGCGAATGCATTGTTTACATAAAGTCCTGTAATTTTACTTCGAGGCGGTATCACATTATCGTCAATCCTTCGCCAGGACGAAATACAGCACTTGATCCCTTTGCTAACGTCCAGGTATGGACCAAACGTGGTTACCAGCATAAGAAAGCCGTCTTCGAGGTCATGTATTCTGACTCCCAGAGCTTCCGAACTCTTGTAGGCCAGTGGCCGTATGTAGACATCCTCATGATATCCCGACTTCTGGACAAGCTCGGTTGTGAGTTGGCAAAGTTGGTCCACAGAGTAAGGGAGACTGACATTAAGCAATTTGCAGTTCTTCAGCAGCCTGTCGTAGTGCTCCCGGCAGCGGAATATGTATAACTCATTCTCATCAGCGTTCCAGTTTGCCCGAATACCCTCAAAGCAAGCGGTCCCATAGTGGAGGGCATGGGTCATTATGCTTATCTTCGCTTCCGAAAGGGGGACGAATTCATTCTGAAAAAAGGCGTAAGGCGGCATTGGTTTTCTCCCTTTTGCAACTTCTGCTAAGTATAACTAGCCCAATCGAGGAAGGCAAGCCCTTGGCGCTTTCCCCTTGAGTAGAAGCCTGTTTGATGTTAGCATAAACCAAGATATGTGCAGAATCGCAGGGGGATTCTTATAAGTTGGCCGAGTTGTATGATGCAATAGTGGTAGGAGCGGGGCCTGCAGGCAGTTACTTTGCTTACAGGCTCGCAAAACTGGGCCATCGTGTGATTGTCTTTGAGCGACAGCCAAAGGTAGGCGACTCAGTTTGCTGCACCGGCATTGTGGGTAAGGAGTGCTTCGATCGATTCCCCATTGCCTTTAATGCCATATTAGCCGAGGCAAGTTCTGCTAGATTGTTTTCCCCCTCGGGGAAGTTGCTCAACCTACACAAGGAAACAGTACAAGCCTATATAGTCGACCGCGCTGCTTTTGATAACGCTCTGGCTCAGCGAGCGCAAGAGGCGGGAGCAGATTACCTTTTGTCAGCCAAGGTGGACGATATTGCAATAGTAGATGGCTGTGTTAGAGCAAGGGTCGAGCATGACGGCACAATGATCAAGTTCGACAGCAAAGTGGCAGCTATTTGCAATGGCCTGGGAGGTCCTCTGCCCAAAGCACTCGGGCTAGGGAAAATCGGGGACTCTGTTGCAGGGGCACAGGCGGAAGTGAGCGCCAACGGCGTGGATGAGGTCGAGGTTTACTTTGGCCAGAGCATAGCGCCTGGGTTTTTCGCCTGGCTTGTTCCCTCCTCGGCGGGTAAGGCGTTGGTGGGACTCCTCACACGGCGTAACCCCGGGTCATATTTAAAGAAGCTGCTTACAATGCTTCACGCTCAGGGGAAGATAGCTTCCGATGAGGTTGAGTTCACCTACGGTGGAATCCCATTAAAGCCGCTGCGCAAAACCTATGGCGAGCGGCTGGTCGTCATAGGAGATGCGGCTGGGCATGTTAAGCCCACTACTGGTGGGGGGATATACTACGGGTTACTGTGTGCTGATATGGCCGCTGATACTATCCATGAGGCACTGTGCTCGGATGACCTCTCAGCGAAAAGGTTGGCTCGCTATGAGCAGCGGTGGAAAGAAATTCTTGCCAGAGAGCTGCAAATAGGCTACTGGGGTCGGAAGTTGTATGAGAATCTTAGCGATAGTCAAATCGAGCGCATATTCGACCTTATTCTCTCCAATAACATTCATGAGGAGTTACTCCAGTCTCCGGATTTCTCTTTCGACTGGCACGGGAGCTTCATCCTCAGAGCTCTGAAGCATAAGGCACTGGGTAAAACTGTTCGGTCAATGACAAAATCAACCCCTCTCCCTTAAGATGCTATATGATCAGGGGTTGTTTGACAGAATGTCACCACCTGTTAGAATGTCGGCAGTGGGGCGTAGAGCCCCTTTCATTATTTGGGAGTAGCGATACTGATGTATCAAAGGACAGTTCTGGATAACGGCCTGCGGATAGTTTCTAGCGCTATGCCTCATACCCGATCCGTGTGTATCTGCGTCTTTATCGGGACCGGGTCAAGGTACGAGACACCAGAGCAAGCCGGTCTATCTCATTTCATGGAGCACCTTTTCTTCAAGGGAACCGCGCGACGTCCCACTGCGAAGGAGATTTCCGAAACTATTGATGGCATAGGGGGTATCCTGAATGGAGGTACCGATAAAGAATTGACGGTATACTGGGTCAAGGTCGCTAGGCCTCATTTCTCGCTGGCTTTGGACTTGCTTGTCGACATGCTCCGCAACTCGAAATTCAACTCTGTGGATATGAAAAACGAGCGCAAGGTCATAATCGAAGAGCTGAATATGTGCATGGATTCTCCGCAGAACCGCGTGGATATGCTGATTGATGAAGTGATGTGGCCAGCCCAAGCCCTTGGACGTGATGTTGCCGGGAGCAAGGAAACAGTTACCGCTATCGATCGCAAAATGATACTCGATTACCTGCCTATCCATTATCTCCCCAGTAACACAGTGGTTGGTGTAGCTGGAGATATCACCCACAATGAAGTAGTCGACTCAGTTGCGGCAGTTCTCGGCGATTGGCCTGACGGAACACCCGGGAGTTGGTTTCCTGCAGATAACGGGCAGGACACGTCCCGTCTTGTAGCTGAGCGAAGAAAGACAGAGCAAGCGCATCTATGCTTAGCAGTAAGAGGAATACCTCGCATGCATCCCGACCGTTTTGCACTCGACCTCCTTAACTTGATTTTGGGTGAGGGGATGAGTAGTCGTCTCTTCCTGGAAATTCGTGAGCGACGCGGATTAGCTTACGAAATCCATAGCTTTGTCAGCCATTACCACGATTCGGGCTCGGTAAGCATCTGTGCAGGGGTAGACCCCAGGAGTGTTGAAGACACCATCGAAGCCATTCTGAGGGAGTTGGCAAAGCTACGAGATGATCAGGTGCCAGAGGCTGAAATAACTAAGGCGAAGGAACTGGGAAAGGGACGCCTCATGCTGCGCATGGAAGATACACGAAGCGTAGCTGGCTGGATAGGTGGGCAGGAGCTACTTTTAGGACACATTCTCACGGTGGATGAGGTGGTTTCGATGTTGGATGCTGTAACTGCCAGCGACCTACAGCAGGTGGCACAGAAGTTGTTCCTCGCTGACAAGCTTAGTCTCGCCCTAGTTGGCCCTTCTTTCAAAAAGGGGCATCTGCAAAAACTGCTTAAGTTCTAGAGTGATTGGGATCACTTAATCGTTAGTTGAGCGAACGTTTGCTGAACTCAACGTGGTGGAATTACAACCTCGAGGCCGGCCTCGTTGTCGGTTATCTTGATAGCCTTAACTACAATACGATCTCCAAGAGGTTGTAGCAGGTTAGTCGATTCGTTGCTGGCTTGCCTCGTGCTCCCTCTCGTCTTTCTGGTTTCCTTTGTATTCGCTAGTGTACTCCCAATTCGTCCGACGTCCCATGGCTTGGATTGTCAGCGGTTTAGAGCATGTCCCGAAGAAACCACGTTCATATTCCCCAAAATTAACTCTAAGCATGAACTCAACATTGCTGATGCCATAGCACATAACCCACATTAGCCCGTAGAAGGGATGACGGATAATGCTAGACATGATGGTTCGCCACAGGCCGGAAACGCTCATGTCCTTCCCTATCAAGTCTTTGCCGAAGTACTGGTGTGACTTATTGGTGTAGAAAAAGTACCTGCTCCACTGATGACTGAAGTCTTCAACTGATTCAGGAGGGCCATAATAGAAGATAGCATCCTCAGCCCATACAAACTTGCGGCGCTGTTGAATGCAGGAGTAGAAGATAAACTGATCATCAGCGAGAGAGTGTGGCAAGGAAAGGCGTTGATAAAAGTCTCTTGATAGAGCCATTACGCGTCCGTCTATACTCCACCAGGACATATCCTTTTGTCTTCTGATCCTGTCTACCAGAATCCAGTCAAAATACGCTGCCTGCTTTGCTGCATTGAGCCTAAGTCCAGGGCAGGTACGGACAAGACCACCCTGGACTAGCGCGGTC
>DAOUTY010000015.1 GCA_030668425.1 Chloroflexota bacterium | reverse complement strand
CTGAGAAGGAGGACAATTACTATGGCTGATCCACTGATTGGTAAGATATTCGATGAGTTTCCCGATGAAAGCGAATGGGACGTCATTATCATAGGAGGCGGCCCTAACGGCCTGATGGCGGGAGCCTATCTGGCCAAGGCTGGGCTGAAGGTAGCTGTGGTGGAGCGCCGCTATGAGATCGGAGGCGGGCTGGCGACTGAGGAGGTTCTTTTCCCGGGCTACTACTCCAACATTCATGCTGTCTACCACATGCTGGTTGACATCATGCCAGTGCTCAGGGACTTCGATATGGACCGCCACGCCCTGCAGTGGACCAAGCCCAATGCACAAACGGGCATGGTGTTCGAGGATGGTACGTCGCTGCTCCTCACGCATATGCTGGAGGACACGAAGGATTCCATCACCAAGTTCTCCTACAAGGACGCCGTCGCGTTTGGCAAGCTGATGAGGGGCTGGAAGAGGATTGTCAGCGACATATTAGGCCCGGCCACCTTTGTGCCTCCCATGTCCCCCCTGGACATCAGCATCGCCATGCAGCGCACTAAAGTGGGCAACGAGATGCTCGAACTCGTTGAGCAAAGCCCGCTGGAGATAATTACCAAGAACTTCGAGAACGATAAGGTGCGCGCTTTCCTGCTGTATACCGCCTGCATGTGGGGGTTGGACCCCAGGGAGACGGGCATAGGCATGTTCGTCGCCCTCTATCTGGACCGGGCGATGAATAAATGCTACTGTGACGGAGGGTCACATAAGTTCGCCGGCGCCCTGGCACGTGAGATCGTGGCAAATGGCGGAACGATTATGGATGCAGCCGAGGTGACCAAGATCCTCATGGAGAATGGCCGGGTTGCTGGGGTGGAGACCCTGGAGGGTCGAGTCCTGCGCAGCAAAGTGGTCATGTCGACCCTCGACCCCCAGACAACGTTCTTCGACCTCCTGGGTGCGGAGCATATGCCGGCTGATCTAAAGGATCAGGTCGAGGGGTGGAAGCTGGACAAGTGGAGCTTCAACACTCTGCACGTAGCTTCCAAGGAGCAACCTAAGTATGCCTGCGATGACCCCTGGGTCAATGATGCTTTCATGACCGTCTTCGGCATTGAGAGCATGGACCAGCTTCTCGCCCATTGGGATAATGTGGTTGCGGGAAATATCGACGACAACTTCGGCGGGCACGCTACCTGCGAGAGCTACTTCGATCCTCACCTCGTTCACTCCCCGTATGGAGGGTATGTTTCCTTCTTCCAGATGCACGCCCCCTACGACATCGAGGGCGGCTGGGACAAGCGCGGCCCGGAGCTGGAGGAGGCGATCCTGGCCAAATGGCAAAAGGCAGCTCCGAATATGACCAGGGACAACATTATCATGACCTCGCAGGAGACACCTGTCGGCATCGAGCTTCGCTTGCCGAACATGCGCCGAGGCGCAATCAAGCACGGGGACTACAGGCCTATACAACTTGGTTGTTTCCGTCCCAACCAGGACTGCTGCGACACTAAGACACCCGTTGAGGGCCTTTATACCTGCGGCGCGTCCAACTATCCCGGGGGGCTGGTGCTCGGAGGGCCCGGCTATCTGGGCGCGAATAAGGTTGCCGAGGACCTGGGCGTTACTAAGTGGTGGAAACCCACGCCCGCGATGGAGAGGTACATCAAAACATACCTGGAATAACCATTCTGGCTGCGAAAGGCAAAGGCGGTTGTTCAGGCATTTGCTGATGTCTGCCCACTCAAAGCAAGGAGGAGCAAGATGGCAAAAGGGTCATACGACGTCATCGTGGTCGGTGCTGGGTTCGGCGGCAGTTCCTGCGCTGCCCTGTTAGCTAAACGAGGGCTCAAGGTTCTGCTCCTGGAAAAGAACTCTAAAGCTGGAGGCAAGGCAATAGCCCTCTCCAAGAAAGGGTTCACCTATACAGCGTGGGTGGTCATCACCGCCCCTGTCCAGGACAATACATTTGAGGTCGTCCTGAAGGAACTGGGGATGGAGAACAGGGTCGAGCTGGTGACCCCGGATCCCAGCGGCGGGGCCATATTCAAGAACTCCAAGGGAAAGCATGTGCCGATGCCCCCTATGCCATCTGACTCTGTCCAGGACCCAAACATCATCTTCGACTGGCTCGAAGTGAAGGAGGAGGAACGAGCGGATGCCCTCAACGTTTTGACGGAATTGACGCTGATGGCCCCCCAAGATATCGACCGGCTGGACGACATCAGCTTCGCTGAGTGGCTCAGCCGCTATAAGCTGCCCAAGACTGTGTATGGCTACCTTATCAGTGGCATAGCCGACCCGTGCTTCGTTGCCCCGGTGGACGCCGTTGCCGCCTCGGAGGCAATCAGAACCTTGCAGATGATATTCACACGTAGCGGCGGCCTTTTCTGCAAGGGAGGCATCGGCCGTGTGGCCGAGGTCTATACCCAAGCCGTTGAGGAAAACGGCGGCAGGGTGATCATGCGCGCCAGGGTAGAGAAGATCCTTGTGGATAATGGCAAGGTTACAGGCGTTGCTACGGACAAGGGTATGTTCGAGGCTCCCATCGTGATAAGCAACTCAGGCATTCAGCCCACTGTCCTTAAGCTGGTAGGCGAAGAGCATTTTGACCGCAGCTACGTGAACTATGTGAAGGAGCTAGTTCCCTCCTGTGGATTACCGGGCATCCGCTACTTCCTGAACAAGGAGGTGATCAAGAATCCCTTTGGCACGATATTTTCCACTGACAGTTACTGGACCATGGAGCGCTTTAACAAGGCCGCAGCAGGAGAAATGCCCAAAGATACTGGCATCTTGTATGAGGTCCCTTCAAACTACGACCCGGACGCTGCCCCGAAAGGCAAACAGATCGTCCTGGCAGCGATATGGGGTCCTGCTGAACCACAGATGACGGCCAAAGAGAAGAAGCTGTGGTGGGACAAGATTGACGAAGTTATGTTCAAAGTCTTCCCCGAGCTGCCAAAGCACATCGAATCCAAGGAGTACTACTCGGCGCGCGATGTCTCTGTCCTCACGCGTGATCAGGTTCTGCCGGGCCAGGGCGGTGAATGTATCGGCCTAGGGCAAGTGGTAGGCCAGGGTGGTCGTCGCAAGCCCTCAATCAAGGCCCCCGTCCGGGGACTGTTCTATGTAGGCTGTGATGCCGGTGGCTACGGAGTCGGCACCCAACAGGCAGTAGACTCCGGGATCAAAGTCGCCAACGCAGTACAGAAATATTACCTCATGCACAAAGCAATGGAATAAGAATACCCGAGGGTTCTCCGGCACTGCAGGAGGCTTCAGGTTCATCGAAGGGGCGTTCAATAGAACGCCCCTTTTTGTATTCCCGGAGGCATTGACTTGCCTTGAGTTATGTGGTTACCTAGCGGAGAAAACGCATTCATCTCGGAGGTTGGCAATCATGGCAAAAGTCTATTACGATCATGACGCAGACCTGGGTTTCCTGAAGGACAAGACTATCGGTGCAATCGGCTATGGCAATCAGGGACGTGCCCAGGCCCTGAACTTGAGAGATAGCGGGCTTCAAGTCATCATCGGGGTTCACGCCGACGAGACCCACCAGCAAGCCACCAGCGACGGATTCAAGGTATTCTCGATCCCAGAAGCATCTACCCAGGCCCAGGTTCTGTTACTGCTTATTCCCGACGAGGTCATGCCCGAGGCATTCGAGAATGAAGTCCTGCCAGGGCTTTCCCAGGGTGATACCCTCTGCTTTGCCTCCGGCTACAACATAGCCTTCAATTTGATCGAGCCTCCGAATGGCATTGACGTCATCATGGTGGCACCACGAATGATAGGGGCCGGGGTGCGCCAGCGCTACTTCGAAAGAAAGGGCTTTCCCAGCTTCATCGGTGTCCACCAGGATGCCTCCGGGAATGCGCTCAATACCGCTCTGGCAATCGCCAAGGGGATCGGCTCTACGAGAAGCGGTGTAATGCTCCTCTCATTTGCCGCGGAGGCAGAACTGGACCTCTTCACGGAGCAAGCCTTCGGCCCCGCCTTCGGTCAGGTTCTGCTGTCGGCCATCCAGACCCTCATCGATGCCGGCTATCCGGTGGAGGCGATAATGATGGAATTGATCCTGTCAGGCGAGTTTGCCTACTCCATGCAGAAGATCGTGGAGATGGGCTTTTTCCCGCAGATGGAGCTCCACTCACATACCTCTCAGTATGGCTCCATGACCCGCTCCGCGCGTTTCATGAATCCACAGGTACCCCAAACCATGCAAGAGGTACTGGAGGAAATCCGATCCGGGGCCTTTGCCAAGGAGTGGGAGGCCGAGCAAAAGGCCGGGCTGCCCGTGTTCAACCAGATCAAGGAAATGAGGAACCAGCATCCCATTGCAGAGTGGGAGCGGGCAACCCGGCAGGCGTTCCACATGGATTGACCTGGAGCCATATAGGGGCGTTCAATTGAACGCCCCTACACTGTAGCGTCGTGACTCCTGTCACGACGGGGGACGTTCGTAATATGTAGCGTCGTGACTCCTGTCACGACGGAAAATTCGTTTGCCACGGGAGTGGCAACGCTACATTTATGACCCATCAACCTTTCCGTTTAATAAATGCTAAAATCTACTTCTCGCGACCTTTTACCCAGGCTGTTGCGCCGAAATCTGCGGAATCAGGCTCGTTCTGCAGCGTCATGAAGGCGTCATCACAATAATGCCACGATGCGGCACGACCCATGTCCTCTACCGACCGACAAGTCGCCTTGGTCATGATTATGCCAGCAAGCCGTCCCTGGGCGATCTTACTCGCCAGCTCCTTGGCCCCATCCAACATCTTATCGGGGGGGAAGACCCTGTTGGCCAGACCAATGCGGTGAGCCTCATTCCCATCGATGACGTCCCCGGTGAGACAGAGCTCCAAGGCCTTGGACACCCCTACTCTCCAGGACATGTTCGCATTTGCTGCGGCTCCACCGACCCAACCCAGATTCTTCAGGTGCATATCGCTGATCTGGGCAGTTTCCGAGGCAACAATGAGGTCACAGCTAAGGCTCAGCTCGATACCGCCCGCTGTGCATATACCATCTATGGCAGCCATCGTTATCTTGGGGCACCAGCATATATTCTCCAGGGTCGGCACCATTGCCTGCTTGGGCTGTCTCATTTGCCAAAACTGGTTCACCGGCGTCCAGACGGGACCGGGCACCACCTGGCCTCCTTCACTCTGGAACCCGGACATCTCCTTGAGGTCAGCCCCGGCGCAGAAACAGGGCCTGCCGTCAGGCCTGGGCGCGCCCGTGTAAATTATCACCTTTGACTCATTATCCGCCACAAACTGTGTCATGGCCTGGTCCAGCTCATTCCACATTTTGACATTGAGCGCATTTAGAGATTTGGGCCTATTCAGAGTAACAACAACGAATCCGTCTTCCTTCTCATACTTAATAGTTTCGAACTCCATGAGACTATCCCTCCCTCTTCTAGATTAATATATCAGTCTTAAATAAATGACGCAAATACATATGTCCATCCTTTTTTAACGGTAGCGTTGCTACTCCTGTGGCAACGTATCCCCGTCGTGACAGAGTCACGACGCTACATATGTCGAGTTTCCAAACAACTTACAAAGGCAAGCCCCCGATCAAAGAGCGACCAAGGACTCCCATTAAGTTAATGATGTCGCTTCCTTTCAATCCACCTCGATGTCCTTGATACGAAGCTCCGTGCCTCCTGTGATCTCGATATCCCTGCCCTGGCACTTAGGGCATATGTAGAGGAAGTCCTCAACGATAAAACCCTCGCCGCATCCCCGGCACGTCCCCCTCACAGGGACTATCTCCAGGTCGAGTTCAGCCCCGTCGGCAATGGTACCCCCCGCTATGACCTCGAAACAGAAGGTGAGCTGCTCGGGGACGATGGCCCTCGTCTCCCCAGCGACCAGGGTGATCCTGGTGATTTTCTGGGCCCCTTCCTTCTCAGCAGCAGCAACGACTATATCCAGGATGTTCTGGGCGATGGACAACTCATGCACTGCGCAGACTCTCAACTCTATTCTGCCAGCACTGCTTGAGCCAGGAAATCCAATCCTCAATACCCTGCCCCGTGGTGGTGGAGACTTCCATTATCCCGAGGTTAGGGTTCATCTTGAGGGCGTTCGCCTTGGCCTCATCCATATTGAAATTGGTGAAAGGGAGAAGGTCGATCTTGTTGATGATGAGGAGGGAGGACTCCCTGAACATCAGGGGGTATTTAAGGGGTTTCTCATCCCCTTCGGTTACGCTCAAGATCATCACCTTGCAGTCTTCCCCAACCTTGAATTCAGCGGGGCAGACCAGGTTCCCCACATTCTCTATGAGCAATATGTCGATCTGGCTAAGATCCAGGTGAGGGAGGGCGGAGGCGACCATGTTGGCATCCAGGTGGCAGGCGGTTACTGTGGTAAGCTGAACCACGGGGATATTGTACTTCTCGATTCGCTCGGCATCGCGGCTGGTCTCGATATCCCCGGTTATGACCCCGAGTCGCACCTTCCCCGCAAATGCCTCAGCAGTCCTCTCAAGGAGTGTGGTCTTGCCCGCTCCGGGTGAGCTCATCAGGTTGACCACCAGGTTCTTATTCCTGTCGAATATCTCCTTGCTGGCGGTAGCAATGCGGTCGTTTGCCTCCATCACATCTACCATTACGTTGACCTTCATCTTGCTTATCCCTCCACAACTAAAGTCTACCACCCTGAACTAGCTGGCACAAGCCGCACAACACCCCCACCTCCTGAGCCGTAATGTCCCGCTTTTGCAGAGAGCATCCACTTGCTTTATCATAGTGGAGCCTGTACAGGCGCAGATGGAGAAAAGGTGAGTATGCTATGTCGCGTCTGCTGAAGCCCCTCAAATGGTATAAGAAACTTGCCACGGAGAAAGGACGGCTTGAAGCTGGGGCGTTTCTCGTCGAAGGGGATAGGGCCATCAAGCAGATCGTCGATGGTCATCCCGACGAAATAATCGAGATCGTTACGATGGAAGAGCTGCCCGCTCTCTACCGCGATTACCCTGTTCGGCAACTCACCGACAGCCAGTTCCGCTCGATCTGCAATACGAAGACGCCCCAGGGTGCTATGGCCATTGTGCGCATGCCTCAGGACATGTACTCAAGCTATCTGCCGGAGAACACAGGCGCCAGGGTCCTGCTGCTTGAAGACGTTCAGGACCCCGGCAATGTGGGCACCCTTATCCGCACCGCTGCAGCTTTCAACTACTCTGGGGTCATCCTGACGGAAAAGTGCGCCGATCCCCTGGCCCCCAAGTGCGTCCAGGCCACCGCCGGTGCAGTTCTGGCGGTATGGCTCAGGAGAACTGCCCGTTACCTTGAGCTTGTGGAGGCGCTGAGGAAAAGTGGATATACCCTTGTAGCGGCAGACCTCAATGGCGAAGGAGACCCCTCGGCGCTGCAGAAAGGGGACAAGCTCCTGCTCGCGCTGGGCAGCGAAGCGTCCGGCCTTTCGCAGCCGCTGCTGAATGCCGCCGATCTCCGCTTCAAAATTACCATCGCTCGTGAAAAGGCCGAGTCATTGAACGTGGCCGCCTGCGGCGCGATCTGCATGTACTTGAGTTCTTTAGAATGTTGAGGCGATTTCCAAACTCAGAGCGGTAGAACCCGAAACAGAAGCAAGGAACTTTAAGTCAATTCCGAACAGGCCCTTCTATCCAGATTGTACCCTTCCCCGCTCATGAACCCGTTGTTGCAAGCCAAGCTGCCGCATCATGGGCTAACAATATCACTCGGCTGCCGGTAGCAACAGCCTCACATAGTAGCTGCTGGCAAGGTACACCGCGGCCAGTGGATTGTGCCCTGTGACCCTGTCCTTCACCGCCAGCACTGTCATCGGGGCCTTGCAGTACCTTATAAAAAGGGTATCATGCCCCACGCACAGGCCCATGAGTATCACGAAATCCACTTCCTCAGAGTTCAATATCTCCGCCTGGGTTATGGGGCTGCACATGGACTCATAGCGCTCCGGCCCGGGGATTTTCTCCTCGGGCTTGATACCTATCCTCTCCTTGGGGATAGCCCCCGCCTTGCAGCACACCGACACCACCTCGAAGCCCTTCGCTTCTAGGATTGCGGTGATCGTCCGCGCTTCACCGGCTACGCCCACGCAGAAAGCCAGCCCCAGTCTCTTGAAGGCATTCTTCTGAGCAAATTGTACGGTCTCCTCTATTCGAGGGATTTTTGTCCTGAAACCATCGGGGGTCCGTTCATAGCATTCGAATTCCTGTACCGAGGCCAGTCGAGCGAACTCCCTTATTTCCTCCCTATCGTACTCGCGCACCGACTTCTCTATAATGTCTTGCTTCAACTTGCTGGGGCAGAAGCGCGGCGCTTCCTCGAAGCTCGGCTTCTCATCCACCGCGATGTTGGGATAACAGAGCATCCTGGGACACTTGGCACATTGTGGTTTGTCAGGCATCACTCCACCTCCTGCTAGCTGCATATCCAGTTACGGTCTTAGGATACGGAACGAGTACATCACTGAGTGTTTCTCGCTTTTATTATCGCTATGCTCCCATACTTAAGGTAATCCCTTTTCTCCTCGTGAAGCTGGTGCTTATTCAATAGTTCGTCCAATCCGCCCTGCTCAATGTAATCCCGGAAACATCTGAAATTGGACCAGCCTGCGATGAACTCCACAACCCTGATTAGCACGGCATACGTATTTCGAGGGAAAGGGACTGCGAAATCGATGAAAACCAGAGTCCCTTCCTTCCTTACCACCCTTTTCATTTCGGAGAGCACCCTGTCTCTCGCTGGCCTTTCCTTCTCGTGCAGCGCCAATGAGACGGAAGCGCAGTCAAAGGAGTTATCCTGGAACGGCAGTCTTTCAGCATCCGCCACCTGGAAAGAGACATTGGTCAGGCCTCGTTTCCTCCTGCTCCTCTCGGCCACTTCTATCATGCGGGGATCGAGGTCGATTCCCACAGCGCTAATACCTCTTCCGGCGTAATGAAACGCCTGGTCTCCCGTCGCGCAGCAGACATCCAGTACCCTGCCCCCTGCATTCATGCCGGCAAACTCAGAAGTATAAACCCTGATGTCACGCAATATAGGGTCAATCACTCTCGCGTAGGTCAGGACAAACATTGGTTTGAATCCTATCACATATTGATACAGCGAGCAAAAACGTGCAATAGCTGTGCTATTGGCCAGATGGTATAATTCGGTGTAGCTCCTATAGGTGAGATCGCATGGCTCATCGAATTATCCTCCCTGGTACGATAGCGGTATGAAACCCACTCCAGCCTCCAGCCAGGGGCGTTTCTTCTACGGCTGGGTCATAGTGGTATCCTGCGTTTTCATCTCCCTGGTAATTTTCGGCATTCGCTACTCATTTGGCGTCTTCTTTACCCCTCTTGAGGAAGAATTCGGCTGGTCCCGGGCCACGACCTCCGGCATCTTTTCCACCTACATGATTCTGGCGTCGCTGTTTGCCATCATCAGCGGCTGGGCACTGGATCGTTACGGTCCAAAAATCGTGGTGATCTCCATGGGGATAATCACCGGCGTTGGCCTTCTCCTCACGGGCCGCGTGGAACAATCGTGGCAGTTATACTTCACATACAGCGTCCTGCTGGCCGTGGGTACAGGCGGCACCTACGCTATCGTGATGTCAACCGGCTCCCGCTGGTTCCTAAAACGGCTCGATGTGCCCAAACATGGCTAGCCACGCCCTCACTCCAAGTTCAGGCGAAAGCTCTTATCCGCGAGAGCAGCTCATTGACTTTGGCAAATATCTCGCTTCTGTTCTTCCGGAATCTTCTCCTGCTTTGCCGCTCCCTCGCCCAACGGTCGAAATCGGCGGGAAACAGATAGGGGACACGGCCTGAGGCGTCGACGATAGGCTCCCGCTCCAGGGGTATGCCCTGTGCTATCATCCCGCGCTCCATCGGCGTATCCCGACTGGGATCACAGGCAATCCACTCCCCCAGCCAGACTTCACAGTCTACGTGATCCTGCTCGACAGGTGCAGCACCCATGCGCTGCACCATCCCCTCCTCCCCGGTTATCGCCCCCCAGAGGCTCACCTCAGCCCTGATGCGATAGGCGCGGTACCTCGCCGGGATACCCAGGGACCTGAGCAGGGCTATCAGAAGATTGGTCTTGCCGGAGCACATCCCCCAGCCTTTCGCCAGCGTCTCCGAGGCCGCCACATCCCAGTCCTCTAGCCCATAGGGTAACTCCTTGACAAAGGTGAAGGTGCTCCGGAATATCTCCTCCTGGCTTTGACAGCCTTGAGTCAGCTCCCGAGCCTTGGCCCTGATTTCGGCGCAGTAGTCGAAGTCACAGAGCTCGCTGGGCTGCAGGTACTCTTCGTTGTTCGGACTCATCATCTTGCAGACCTATTTTAGCCATGTCGACGGCAGATGCCAAATAACATCGTCCCTCAAATAGGGAGGACGGCACAACGATTCCTTGACAGATCAAGCCCGATTCGATAGGATACTCGCACAGCAACGGCGTGCAATTCCCGGCAATATATATTGCAAACTCTCGCTGTGCCTCTGCGCATCGTGCTCGAAAAGGAGGAAGATGAACTGGTTGGACGCTGTATTCATCGTTGTCCTGGTTCTCGGCGCTCTGAGGGGGCTATTAACGGGGAGACTGCTGCCCCTCCTCATCGTCTTCGCAATATGGATTACATGCATCGCTCTCGCGGTCAACTTCGAGGACCAGCTCGGCTCCACGTTCGGCGACTATCACTGGTATCCATTACTGGCGTTTTTTATCATCCTGATCGTCATTCAGGCCATCATATACTGGTCCGGAATACCGATAATGATACTGAACAGCATCAAGTGGCGACCTCTGAGGTCGATGAACATGTTAGGGAGCACGCTGCTGAGCGCGTGTATAACTGCAATCTACTGCGGGCTGGCCTGGCGCGTCCTCTGGGAGATCGCGCGTGCGGTAGCACAAACATCCGGCTTCACTGCGGAGGGAACGGGGGCCGCCAGTACGTACTACAATCTGATAGAAGGCTCTGCCTTACGCTCCGGTTTTATTGCCTTCGTCGACTGGTATGAACCGCCTCTGGGCGTGGTACTGGGCTCGATCGTCTTGGCAGCCCTGGTAGGTCTCGCGGTAGCGGGGAGACTAAGAGGGGCTGAGAGCGATATTGAGGATGATGACGAAAGCGGGATTAATGGCGGTGAAACCGGCAGCGGCACTGATACGCTGAGTCATTAGTCGAAAGTTCGACCGAGAGTGCTATTGTCTTTGAGAGAGCTTATAACCCGAAGGCCGTTGGTTCGAATCCTGCTTATGCCGGCCAACCTTACCCTGTAGGATATTGGCCTTGGCCGGCAAACCATCAGCAGACAATGAGAAAGGGGATTCGGGGAAACAGGCTACAAGTCTAAGGACGGCAGTAGGCCAGATTTAGGAAGCATGGCAGAATCTTTTCAAGTCCTACATATAGAAGCGGTGTCCTGCGAAAGGCTCCTCTCGACCGAGCTGCTGATCGTGGTCGCCATTCTGTGGGCACCGCTGTAATCCACGTCCAAGAGTACATTTCCTGCCTCTTGGCTCATATAAAACTCAGGAAAATCGCTTCTTAACCTCCAAACCTCTCACGATGTCGTTGTAGACATTATATGCGGTTGTCCGGTACTTTCAACTGCACTACTCCTCACCTTTCCTACCGATTTCTCGAAATTATGCCCCGATCCTGCGGGTCTATAGCAAAACGGACAGCGCTGAACGCGGGCAAACCCCGACAGCGATTTGATCCGGAGGCGAGACACCACAGCCTTCGAGAAAAGGCACTGATTAAGATGCAGCAGGGCGAGGCCATGTCAGCAAGACATGGAAAATGAGGCCACCACCTAAAAAGCAGCTAACCGGAGCGTCTCGTATAACCGGGACTACTCAAGATTGTCAAACGTCCTCTGTATCAACTCGGGAAGGGCCGGGTGTATGTGCAGGCCGCCATAGATACCCTGCAGGCTTCCTCCGGTCGCCATGGCGTTGATAACCTCCTGGATAAGTATGGGGGCATAGGGCCCTATAATGTGAAAGCCCAGTATCCTTCCGCTATCTTCGTCAACTATCGCTTTGGCAAAGCCCTCTTCCTCCATCATAGCCTCGCCCTTGGCGGTATCCGAATACATCACCCTTCCCACCTGTATGCGATAATCCTTTCTGGCGCTTTCCTCGGTCAGTCCTACTGAGGCAATCTGAGGATGCGAGTAAACCGCGTGTGGCACTGCGCTGTAGTCCATCACCATTCTCTCCCTGCTGATCGAATTGTGCCAGGCCACCGCTGCCTCCCTATTCGCCACATGCAGAAACATCTGTTGTCCGTTGGCATCCCCCACGGCGAATATGTTCTTCTTGCTTGTCTCAAGATAGTCATCGACCTTTATGAAACCCCTTTTGTCCACTTCCACACCCGTGTTCTCAACCTTGAGCAAATCGGCATTGGACCTTCTCCCCACCGCAATCATGACCCTCTCGGCTGAGTACTCCGCCTCTTTGCCAGTCTTCCCGTCTTTTGCCACAACCGTACACCCGCTGCTCGTCTTCCTTATCTCCTGCGCCTGGGTATTGGTATAGATGCGCATACGCTTCGCCATCCGGCGCTCCAGCAGCGCAGATATCTCACGCTCCTCGGATTGAGCAAGCCCGCCGAGCATCTCCAGGATCGTGACCCCGGTGCCCATAGCTGCGAAGAAGTGTGCATATTCGACTGCGATGTACCCGCCTCCAACTATTATGATGCTGCCCGGTCTCTCCTTGAGTTCCAGCACCGTCTCGTTTGTCAGATAGTCAATGCTGTCTACGCCCTTGATAGGAGGAATCAAAGTACGCGAACCGGAAGCGATGAAGACCTTTTTCCCCTTTATTCTCTCTCCATTAGCCTCCAGAGTGTAGTCCGCAACAAAATGCCCCTCGCCTTCATAGAAATCCAGGCCCTCCAGTTGCTCCACCCCTTTTCTAATCTGGGTTTGAGTTTCCCGCCTGCTTTTCCTCATCCTCTCCATTATCGAACCGAAGTCTATACTTCTGATCTCCGCGTCTATGCCCAGCTTCCCGGCTTCCTGGATTTCGGCTATCCTATCCGCCGGGTAGATCAGCATCTTCGAAGGTATACACCCCAGATTAAGACAAGTGCCCCCATAAGGCCCTTTGTCCACCAGAGCCACCTTGAGACCTTCCGACAACGCCCCATCTACAATGAGCGACCCCGACCCAGATCCGATTACAATAACATCATAATCCTTCATTTGGTGTTACCCCTATCCCCGTACTCTACTTCAACTCGCTGGGTTTAACAGTAGCTGAAGGCAGCTACATGCACTCCCCCATAGAGATCGTGAAACGGCGCCAGGATAAACTTCTACACCGCTGGCTTTGCTTGATGACCTATGTCCTGCGCACTGCCAGAAAGACCATGAGGAAGCCTATTATCAGACCCACTACCCCTCCAATCAGAAAACCCAAACCGGTACCAAATATCAGGGGAACCTTCGCTCCCACCGATACCCTCAGATCGAGCCCAGCGGAACCGTCATCGTTCATCAGCACCAGCGAATAGGTACCCGACTCCAGTGACCATTCCAGACTCTGGGTATCAGAACCATGTGCCGACACCGACCAGAATGTTTGGGAAGCAGGAGGTACGGGGCTGGAACTGCCCGGGTGATATCTGTAATCTATGTCATAGGGGTAAATGCTGAATTCAGCGATTTCGTCATGCTCGACATTGTGCAGGTAGGCGTCCAAATCCGATTCCTCTGCTATTCCCACGAAAATCTGTTTTGATGGATCGTCGCTATAGCCCTCCACCTTAAAAGTGACCAGGTTGCTACAATCCCATATCCATGCCGCAGACAAATCTATGTCGGCGGGCTCGGTGACGATAGCATAGGAATCTCTGTCAAGCTGGACGAACCGCGTAGTATAGAACCCCTCATCATCCGTGAGGGCACTGTTCGCCCAGAGCAAGGCTCCACCGCCGAACACCAAGCCAACCGACAGCAGCAATACGATGATTCCGAATACCAGCAGTACGATCTTTCCTGCGCTCATAACAACACCTCCTTATTCTCAGGCCGAGTGCATGACCATAGTAGCAAGCTTAGCACTAACAAATCATAAAATGAAGGGGTAAAAGGTTAAGAATTATCAGATTTAGGTCCCAGTATTCCTCCATTTCCTCTAAATCTCTCTTGAAAACCTGTATGGTCAGGAGAAACCTGCCCATGCGCGGACCGTACGATCTTATCCCCGCCCAGCATGCCCATCATCCAGTGCCTGTGGGCCCCGCCGGCTCGCAGTGAACTACTACATTGATTGGCCGCTCCATCGATTGTGCGATAGCCCTTTCAACATTGCTGCAGATTGTATGTCCCTCAGCTACCGAAAGCCCTGCATCGACAAGCACATGGACGTCCATGAAGACCTCTCTTCCCACCAGGCGAGTGCGCAGACGATGCCAGCCTTTAACCCCGGGTACGGTCTGGATAGTCTCAACTATCGCCCTTTGCTCTTCGGCCGAGACCGAACCTTCGCTGAGCTCGACGAAGACCCCCCAAAGTGCCTTAAATCCTACCATAATAACCATCACGCCAACAACTATAGCCGCAAGCTGGTCGCCATGGCCCCAACCTGCCAGCCCGGCGATGCCCCCAAACAGCACCGCCACCGATGAAAGGGCGTCGGTACGATGGTGCCAGGCGTTAACATGCAGCGCAGTGCTCCCGACACGCCGGGCAACCCTACGCGTGACTCGATAAATCCACTCCTTCGACACGATCGACACCGCAGCAACGATAAGGACGGCATACCCCGGAATATTGAGCTCGCCGCGGTAGAAGGAAAGCCCGGCTTTCCAGGCAAGGAAGAAGCCGGCTCCGATAAGCATCGCTCCAATGATGGAAGCGGCAAACGCCTCGAATTTTCCATGTCCATATGTATGGCCTTCATCGGCCGGCCGCGATGAAAGTCGAACGCCTAAAATGACAATCAGATCACTGAACAAATCGGATATAGAATGAACAGCATCCGCGACAAGCGCCGCTGAACCTACAACCAAACCAACAGCCAGCTTTAGCGCCACAAGAACTATGTTGAGGCACAATCCCCATATGGTGACTCTAATAATCTGGCCGACGTGATTCCTCTTTGCCTCCACAAACCATCCTTTCCCCACTCTATGTCTAAAGTCTACAGTTTCACGGCCATAGTAGCAACATTATTTCCCAGTATCGGGGTGATAGTTCTCCCGGTTCAACGATTCGAAGGCATTGGTCGAGCATCTTGCACTCGGGCGCAGGGCATGTCGAGGCTGGCAGTACTATTTTCCCCTCTGCCATCATGCTAAATGACCATTGTATACAACGCGAAGCATGTGCTAATGTCGTTTACGTCAATCGAATATGACCGAACCTTCTTGAACGTCTATTTAATTCAGGAGCTCAATTCGCAGAAGAAGTTCAGTGGAAAGGGCACCGGCCGCTCAGCAAGTG
>DAOUTY010000093.1 GCA_030668425.1 Chloroflexota bacterium | reverse complement strand
GTAGGCCAACTCGAGTTCGCTCAAGGCGGGCATGAGGGTCTCGGGCACGAATTTGCCGCCATAGGGCCCGTAGTGGCCTTGTTCATCCGGCAGTTTCAACATTGGCTCCTGTTTGGACATATTTTGTCGCTGCAATGAAAGAGCGCAGTTTTCCATGGTCCTTCTTCCCTGGCTCTGACTCCACCCCGCTGGAGACATCCACGGCGTAGGGACGGGCTGTCTCAATTGCTTGCCCCACACTTTCAGGGGTCAGCCCTCCGGCTAGTATCACCGGCCCATAATCCCTGATCTCACGGGCGAGCTCCCAGAGTCGGCTTTGCTCCGTATCACCTGCTGTCGCTTCTTTATCTCTATCGAGCATGTATGCTGCAACCTGGTAGTGCGTCAACTCCTGATAGGCCGGTAAGTTATCGGTGGTGAACACCTTGATCGCTTTGGGAAAAAGAGTAGCGCAATAGCCGGGGCTTTCATCACCATGGAGTTGAGCCAAATCCAGATTGCACAGTGACATGGTCTCTTGTACCTCCGCGAGCTCGCTGTTTACGAAGACTCCTACCTTGAAGATAAACGGCGGGAGCTGGCCTACAATGTCCTTAACTGCTGAGGTGGTTACCTGCCGCGGGCTTGGTGCAAAGACAAACCCCAGAGCGTCAGCCCCACACTCTATCGCCGCTAGAGCATCATCCAGGTTGGTTATGCCACAGATCTTGACCTTTGTCATTGCATTCACACCTTGCCGTGCTTGCCTCGTCCCAGAAGCTCATTGATCTTGGCTGCCGGGTCAGGGCTGGTGACCAGGGCCTCGCCGACCAGAATGGCATCGACGCCTGCCTTTTGCAGGGTGAGCACATCATCACGGGTATGGATGCCGCTCTCGCTTACTACCACGACCTCCTGGGGGATCAGCGGACGGAGACTAAGCGTTGTCTCCAGATCAACACTGAAGTTAGCGAGATTCCGGTTATTTATGCCGATGATTCCAGGAGATAGCTTCAGGGCCTTAGCCAGTTCATCCCGATTGTGCACCTCGACTATTGCTGTCATGCCCAGTGAGTGGGTGGTTTCCAACAGGACCCTCAGCTCAAGTTTAGTGAGGATGGCAGCAATGAGCAGCACTGCGTCCGCGCCGTGAGCCCGGGCCTTGTATATTTGATAGCGGTCGATAATAAAGTCCTTGCACAGCAGGGGCAGTTTCACCTCCGTGCGTGCTGCTTCAAGATCAGCGAAGCTCCCCCAGAAATAGTCAGGCTCTGTCAGCACTGATATGGCAGCGGCACCGCTTTGACTGTAGATGCGCGCTAGTGAAGATGCGGCCAAATCCGGGCAGAGGACGCCTTTTGATGGTGATGCCCGTTTTACCTCAGCGATCAGGCTGATGTTTTTTCCATTCAGAGCGCTGGCGAAGTCGCGCGGCGGGTCTTGATAGCGTATAGCTCTTTTCAGGCTGGCCAGCGATATTTGGGACTTATGCTCCGCCAGTGATTTTCTGGTCGACTCTACAATTTGATTCAGGATCACGTTTCGTTCCCTCTAACTAAAGCTTTGGCTGAACTCGATAAGCTGCTCTAACTTGCTCAGGGCATTCCCGCTATCGATCGCTTTTGCTGCCAGCACCAGCCCCTCGTCGAAGCTGGCTACCATGCCCCCGGCTATGAATACAGCAGCGGCGTTGAGTAGGACGATGTCCCTCTTCGGTCCTCTCTCACCTTTAAGCAGTGCCTTTGTTATGGCAGCGTTGTCCTCGATAGTGCCACCAGCGAGGTCGCCGAGCTCGGCTCGCGGCAGTCCTAACTCCTGCGGGTCAAGGTGATAGGTTTCGATTTGGCCGTCACAAACCCGGGAGATCTTGTTAGGCCCGGTGACTGACAATTCATCGAGACCGTCGGCACCGTGAACCACAAGGGCGTGCTCAGCACCCAGGGTACGAAGCACCTCAGCCATTAACTCGGTGAGACTGCTGTCATAGACACCCAGGAGCTGTCTTCTGGCTGAGGCAGGGTTGCTCAGGGGGCCCAGGATGTTGAAGATGGTGCGCAGCCCGATCTCCTGACGCGGCCCCAGGGCGTGTTTCATCGCTGGGTGCAGCAGTGGCGCGAACAGGAAACCGATACCTACCTCGTCGATGCAGTTGGCGACATGTTCCGCACTGATTTCCAGGTTGACACCGAGCGCTTGCAACAGATCAGCGCTGCCACAGCGGCTGGACACCGAGCGATTACCATGTTTGGCGACGGCGAGTCCGGCCCCTGCGGCGACGAAGGCTACAGTGGTCGAGATATTGAACGTGCCGCTGCCATCGCCCCCTGTGCCGCAGGTATCTACAAGTAGATTCTGCTTGGGCTTCACCTCGATAGCGCTTTCCCTCATTGCCTGGGCGCAACCGGCGATCTCGTCGGCGGTCTCCCCTTTCATCCTCAGGGCGGTGAGAAAGGCGCCGATCTGTGCCTGGGTGGCTTGCCCGTGCATGATCTCTCTCATTACCTCCCTGGCCTCGGCCATAGTGAGGTCGTCGCCGGAGACGATTTTGGTCAGTGCTTCCTTTATCATCTTGGCCCGCTTCCCTTGTACTCGGCGCTCAAAGCCAAATCAGAGCGATGCTCTTCCTCTTCCGCTATTTCAATCGCACGCTCCAGTGCCTTAAGCTTATTCAGCGTCTCATGGTATTCTCGTGTTGGGTCGGAATCGTACACTATGCCAGCACCGGCCTGCAGATAAACGGTGTTCCCTATCATAACGATGGTGCGAATTGTGATGCAGGTATCCATATTTCCTGTGAAGCTGAAGTAACCCACAGCTCCTCCGTACGGTCCGCGCCTCAAATCTTCAAGCTCGGTTATGATCTCCATGGCCCTGATCTTGGGAGCACCGGTCAGCGTACCTGCGGGGAAGGCAGCTCTCAGCAGACTGAAGGCATTCTCGCCATCCTTCAGCTTCCCTTCAACAGTTGATACAATGTGCATCACGTGGGAATACTTCTCTACGGACATCGACATGGGCACCCTCACCGTGCCGTACTGGCAGACCCTTCCCAGGTCGTTTCTGGCGAGGTCAACCAGCATCGCGTGTTCGGCTAGCTCCTTAGGGTCGCTGAGAAGCTCGGCTGTCAAGGCCTCATCTTCCTCTTCGTTCGCCCCCCGTGGCCTGGTGCCGGCTATAGGGCAGGTCTCGGCAAGGCCGTCCTCGACTTTCACCAGCATCTCAGGGCTGGAGCCTATGAGCTGGAAATCTCCCAGATCAAGATAGAACAGATAGGGTGAGGGATTGAGCATGCGCAGTGCTCTGTAAATGGCGAACGGCTGTGCGCTGGTCTTGCACTGCAGGCGTTGCGACAATACTATCTGAAAAGCATCGCCCGCGGTAATGTACTCCTTGCAGGCTCTTACCTTGGCTTCAAACTCTTCCTGGGTGAAATTAGACTCGACTTCTCTGTCTTGAGGCAGGATTGTTGCCCCATTTGCTCCAACGGATTCCGGTTGTAATGGTCTGGCCAGTCTGGCAACGATGGACTCGATCTTGGATATCGCCTGCTCATAGGCGCATTCAGCGGGACCATCGACAAAGGTGTTGGCTACTATCTTCATCTTGTGCTGCACGTGATCGAAAATGATCATGGTGTCGGTGAAAACGAAAACGGATTCGGGCAGGCCGAGTTCATCGCGGGAGCATTCAGGTAGCTTTTCGAATGACCGCACCGCGTCATAGGACAGGTAACCGACCGCGCCTCCGAAGAAACGGGGCAGCCCGGGGATTGTAACCACCTGGCGCTGGGCCAGAAGCTCCTGTACCACATGCAGGAAGTCACGGCCTTCGAGATCCAGCTTTTGCCTCTCGCCATTCCGATGGATGATCGCTTTGTTGCCTGATGACTTGAGCACCACGTTGTGCCCTATGCCCAGGAAGGAATAGCGGCCTAGCTTCTCACCGCCCTCAACGCTCTCAAGAAGAAATGTAGGAGCTTCCTGCCTTAGCTTGAGGAACACCGAGACAGGTGTATCCAGGTCGGCCGGGAGTTCTCGGAAAACCGGAATCAGGTTTCCCTCTTTTGCCAGCCCCCGGAATTTCTCCATACTGGGGAAATACTCAACTGCCATTGTTTTACCCTCGAAAAAGCAAATTAAAAACCCCGCCCAAGGGACGGGGTTTACTCCGCGGTGCCACCCTAGTTAGCCGCCACTTCACAGAGAAGATGACAACTCACTTTTTTCGGGTACAGCCCCTACGAACTGAGGCGATACCCTAGGTTCTGATAACGGTACCCCTCCGGCAAAGCCTACTCCCCTGGAGATCAGGGTTTCGGTTTGCAGCTCCCAAGTCCATTCCGCCCCTGCGCCGGCATCGGCTCACACCTAACCCGACTCTCTGAGCCTCGCTTGAAGCGTACTACTCTTGTTCTCAGCCGATCACTTATTCAATTAGCAGGAATCTAACATACAATACTGCCTTTGTCAAATTTGTATCCTTACAAAAAACAGCGATTAACTTCAGGGGTCAAGGTTCGTATCATGTATCATTGCGAGGCACAAAGTGCCGAAGCAATCTCAGGGCAGGGCGCTGGAAATGACTTCGAGGTTGCTTCGCGGAGTTTATCCTGAGCAGGATTCTTCGGTCGCTCTGCTCCCTCAGAATGACATAAGGCGAAGGGCTCGCAATGACATATAGATGCAGATATTACAACACCAACCTGATTTTCAATCGCTATTTTGGGGTCCCCACGATAGCATTTTGTTATCAGTTCTGGTACTTCAGCCCAAAGTCGACAGGGTGGAGTTCAAGGTGGTAGAATTCTAGATACAGGAAGATGTATGACGTTGTAGTTATCGGTGCCGGTCATGCGGGTTGTGAGGCAGCCCTGGCGGCAGCCAGGATGGGGTGCCGCACTCTTCTGCTAACCATGAATCTGGATAATGTGGCGCTTATGCCCTGCAACCCCTCCATCGGGGGGCCGGCCAAAGGCCACGTGGTCAGGGAGATCGATGCCCTCGGTGGGGAGATGGCGCATAACATCGACAGGACTTTCATCCAGATCAGGATGCTGAACACAGGCAAGGGACCCGCCGTTCGGGCATTGCGCGCTCAGGCGGATAAGAGGCTTTACAGCCTCTCCATGAAGCATACCCTGGAAAAGCAGCCTAACCTCGATCTCAAGCAGGCGCTGGTTGAGGAGCTAAAGCCAGCGGGCGACTCCGGGGCAGCTCTGAGTGTGAAGACCAACACAGGCTGGATGTATGAGGGTAAGACCGTGGTTTTGACCACGGGGACCTCGCTGGCGGGCAGGGTGATTGTGGGGGAGACCGCTTATCCTGCGGGAAGGGCAGGGGAATTTGCTGCCTATGGACTGTCTCAAAGCCTGAGAAATCTCGGTTTTACCCTGGGGCGATTGAAGACAGGCACCCCTCCCCGCCTCGATGCCAGGACCATCGATTTCGGCAAGACCGTTCCTCAGCCGGGGAGCGAAGTGCCCCTTTATTTTAGCTTTATCCCACCCAACGAGCCTTTATACTTTTCCCCACCCAATCCTGTGTACCCCCAGGACAGGCCGATTCAATGGAGACAGCAGATTCCCTGCTACCTGGTCTACACTAACGAAAAGACTCATCAGATAATCCGCTCCAATCTTCACCGCGCTCCGTTGTTCACTGGCCTCATCAATGGGGTTGGGCCTCGTTATTGTCCTTCGATAGAGGATAAGATAGTTCGCTTCGCCGATAAGAATGCGCACGGGCTTTTCCTGGAGCCTGAGGGCTGGCAGACAAACGAGGTCTATGTACAGGGAGCCAACACCAGCCTCCCCGAGGACGTGCAACTGGCAATGCTGCGCACAATCCCCGCTCTGGAGAACGTGGAAATGATGCGGGTGGGCTACGCTATAGAGTATGACTACGTGCCTCCCAGTCAGATCCAGGCTACACTGGAGTCCAGGCTTGTCCCGGGGCTATTCTTCGCCGGGCAGATTAACGGCACCTCCGGCTACGAGGAGGCGGCGGGTCAGGGGCTAATTGCCGGTATCAATGCAGCACTCAAAACCAGGGACAAACCTCCGATAATACTGCGCCGCGATCAGGCCTATATTGGGGTGATGATCGATGACCTGGTGACACGGGAGCTCACTGAGCCCTATCGCCTGTTGACATCGCGGGCTGAGTATCGCCTCCTGCTGCGTCAGGGCAACGTAGACCTGAGATTAACGCCTATTGGCTACAGCCTGGGTCTTATCCAGGAGGATCGCTGTCAAGCGGTTGAGGAAAAACGCCGCGAAATCGCCGGGGAGTTGAAACGCCTGGCAAAAACCTACTTCAGTCCTGGGGAGGAACTGGACTCTCTACTGCATAGGTATCACATTGCTCCAATGGGACGCAGTGTCAGCGCCTTGGAGTTTTTGCGCCGTCCGGAGGCAAACTATGAGCTGCTGAACAACCTTGGCTTTGGCAAGGCAGAGCTGGAGCCAGATTGGCAGGAGCAGGTCGAGATTGAAGCCAAATACGAGGGGTATATTAAGAGGCAAATGGCTGAGGTCGAGAGGGTTCGCCGCCTGGAGGATCGACCTATTCCATCGAGGTTTGACTACGATGGAATCAACGGTTTCCGCATAGAGGCGCGCGAGAGGTTGAAGCACTTTCAGCCAGCTACTTTGGGGCAGGCCTCCCGCATTTATGGAGTAACGCCGGCGGATATCGCAGTCCTTATGGTGAACCTTGAGAAGGCTAAATACGCTGAGGCGGCGGGTTCTTAGCGGCTGATTTAAGAAGTTTGGACATGAAAAAGCAGCAACTCTCGGCTACCGAGAGCTGCTGCCCTAGTTATATCGCTGTTTGCAGCAAGTTTACAGTAGAGCAGCAATTCCACTGTAGTCAATTGCATTGGCAAATTGGTTGAGGGATGCCTCCGTTTCCGCGCTGGTTATTACCATGAACCTATCTGCCACAAAGACCATCAGAGAGTAACTATCGGGCTTTTCGTATATTTCCCACGCTGGATAACCTTCAAAGGTGATGGTGCGAGCATAACCATCTGTTGACTCCCACT
>DAOUTY010000179.1 GCA_030668425.1 Chloroflexota bacterium | reverse complement strand
CTCTTCACCCAAGATTACAACCTGTGTATCGGCTGTACCCGGTGCGTCAGGGTTTGCCGGGACGTGCGCGGAATAGGCGCCCTGGGATTTGTCAGCCGCGATGGGGAGATCATTGCAGGACCCATCGCCCCGTCGCTGAAGGAGTCCGGGTGCAAGTTCTGCGGCGCCTGTGTTGAGGTTTGCCCCACTGGCGCCTTGTTCGACCTCGATATCAAGAGAGCAGAACGCGAAGCTGCACTTGTTCCCTGCACTCATGCCTGCCCCGCTGGAATAGATGTCCCCCGCTATGTACGCCTACTGGCCGAAGGCAAGTTCCCCGAAGCCCTAGCTGTAGTTCGAGAGAAGGTGCCCTTTCCCGGAGTGCTTGGCCGCGTCTGTTTCCATCCTTGTGAGAGTGTGTGCAGGCGGGGTCAATTGAACGAGCCAATCGCCATAAAGGCGCTCAAGCGCTTCGCAGCGGAGCAAGATACGGGGCAGCGGCAGCCCGAGGCAAGCAAAGCAAAGCCTTCAGGCAAGAAGGTTGCCATCGCAGGGTCTGGCCCAGCAGGACTAACGGCGGGATACTACCTGGCCAAACTCGGCCACTCAGTAACTATTTTCGAAGCCCTGCCCGAGCCCGGCGGCATGATGCGAGTCGGCATACCTGGATATCGCTTGCCCAGAGAAGTCCTCGATAGCGAAATCGAAGTAATAAAAAGCGTCGGCGTTGATATAAAGACCGGCAGCAGGGTCGAGTCCCTCGATAGCCTCTGGGAACAGGGGTATAACGCTGTCTTTGTTGCTACCGGGGCCCACGAAGGGGTCAAGATGGGGGTCGAGGGCGAGGATAGCCCTGGGGTGATTGAGTGTATATCCTTCCTCAGAGATGCAAATCAGGATAAAGAGGTCAATCTGGGAAGCAAGGTAGCAGTGATCGGTGGCGGCAACGCCGCCATTGACACCGCTCGCACAGCGTTGCGCCTGGGAACCGAAGAGGTGACCATCGTATATCGGCGCTCCCGGGATGAGATGCCTGCAGACCCGGAGGAGATAGAGGAAGCGCTTGAAGAAGGGGTCAATGTGGTGTTCCTTGCCGCGCCGAAAAGAATATCCAGCGAAGACGGCAGGCTGGCGATGGAATGCCTGCGCATGGAGCTGGGGGAACCCGATGCCAGCGGCAGAAGGCGCCCGGAGCCAATCGAGGGCAGCGAGTTCGAAATGGACTTCGACACCGTGATAGCTGCCATCGGGCAAATGCCCCAAATCCCCGACAGCATGGAGCTTGACGTCGTGGCCGGGAATAGACTGAAGGTTAACCCCGAAACTCTAGCCACTAGCGTAAAAGGCGTTTACGCCGGCGGTGATGTCGCCACGGGCCCGGCTTCGGTCATAGAAGCCATTGCTGCCGGAAGGAGAGCAGCAGTTTCCATAGACAAGTATCTGGGAGGCAGCGGGGATATCGAGGAGGTGCTGACTGAAACCGCAGAGGCGAATCCCTGGCTGGGTAGCGACGAAGGATTCTGGGATAGACATCGCGTCCCTGTGCCCTGCATGCCCGCAGACAAGCGAATACGCGACTTCTCCGAGGTAGGGCTCGCTTTCGATGAGCGGATGGCCGTTGAAGAAGCGATGCGATGCCTGAGATGTGACTTGAGATTCCAGATATCACCGGTGATGTTGCCACCAGACGAATGGCTGGAGTTCAGCTCCGAAAATGTGGGCGCCGCTCCCGAAACCGATGGGGTGTATAGATTGTTTGACGAACAAAAGGAGGTCATTTTCATTGGAAGCAGCCCCAATATCCGCGAAGGCCTGCAGGAGATACTTGATTCAGCGGACGAATGGGTGGAAAAAGCGCGCTACTTGCATTATGAGGAAATTTTAATGTATACTATGCGGGAGAGCGAGTTGATGCAGCAATTCCTGCAGGAACATGGCAGGCTTCCTGAAGGTAACGACGAACTCTTTTAAAAATTGAATAGAGTTTAAGCTAGTGTTATTTGCTTCTTGGTGATTAGAGCGGGGTGGACCCACCCGTTCTCATCCCGAACACGGAAGTGAAACTCCCCAGCGCAGACGATACTGAGGGGGCAACCCCTTGTGGAAAATATGCCATTGCCAAGAAGCATAAAATAGCCCAAATTTACTAAAGCTATCGAAATTTGGGCTATTTTATTAATGGGTTCAGATGTGTTAAAATAAGAGCGCAATCAGTACCAGTAATAATGTAGGGTCGTATAAGCGAGTTCAGGTACAATGATGAGTAATAGATTCGACAAGTTTACGGAACGGGCACGTAAAGTGCTAGCTCTTGCCCAGGAGGAGGCCCGCAGGTTCAACCACAACTACATCGGCACTGAGCACATACTGCTGGGGCTGGTGCGGGAGGAGGAGGGGATGGCTGCCAAGGTCCTCTCCAACCTCGGTATTGGTTTGAACAAGGTGCGGGCTGCTGTGGAGTTCATTATCGGCCGCGGAGAAGGGTCGACTCAGAACGAAGTCGGTCTCACCCCAAGGGCGAAAAGGGTGATCGAACTCGCTGTAGATGAGGCCCGCTTGCTGGGTCACCAATACATCGGGACCGAACACATACTCCTGGGGCTGTTGCGCGAGGGTGAGGGGGTTGCCTCCGGCGTTCTGGAAAGCCTGGGGGTAAGCGTAGAACGCGTGCATTCCGAACTCGATCGCACCCTCAGCCAGAGCACGCAGCACTCCGGACCTCGACCTGCCACCAAAACCCCAACCCTCGACCATTTGGGCATTGATCTAACCGCTGCCGCTCGAGCAGGGAAGCTTGACCCGGTTATCGGGCGCGACAAGGAAATCGAGCGAGTAATACAGGTGCTCAGCCGACGCACTAAGAATAACCCTGTTCTGATCGGAGAGCCCGGGGTGGGCAAGACAGCCATCGCCGAGGCTATCGCTCACCGCATGGTCGCTGGCGATGTCCCGGAGACACTACAGGGGAGACGGCTGCTCACCCTCGACATCGGCTCCCTAGTCGCTGGAACAAAATATCGAGGCGAATTCGAGGAACGACTGAAGAAGGTGATCGAGGAGATAAAGACCGCTGGCAACTGCGTTATTTTCATCGACGAGATACACACCCTGGTTGGCGCCGGTGCCGCCGAGGGTGCAGTCGACGCCGCCAGCATCCTGAAGCCATCTCTGGCGCGGGGTGAACTGCAGTGTATTGGTGCCACCACTCTCGCCGACTACCGCAAGCACGTGGAACGGGATGCCGCTCTGGAACGCCGGCTCCAGCCGATCCTGGTCGAGGAGCCCACAACCGAACAAACCATCGATATCCTTAGAGGTATCAAGAGCCGTTACGAGGAGTATCACCGCTTGACTATAGATGATGAGGCTCTGAAGTCAGCGGCAGGGCTGGCCTCAAGATACATAGCAGACCGCTTCCTGCCCGACAAGGCGATCGACCTCATAGATGAGGCATCGTCCCGGCTGCGGATCAAGCAATCTGGCATTCCCTCGATCCTGAGCGAGGCAATGCAGGACTTGGAGACCGTGCGCAAAGACAAGGACCAGGCTATGTCCGACCAGCAGTATGAGCAGGCAGCCGAGCTGCGCGAACAAGAACTGGACCTTGACAGCAAGATAGAGAAAATGCGCGAAGACTGGCAACAGAAGGTCGATTCGGAGCAGAAGGTAGTGACCGAAGAGCATATCGCCGAAGTGGTCAGCATGTGGACCGGCATACCAGTGACCCGCCTCGCAGCAGATGAGACCACCAGGTTGCTTCAAATGGAAGAGGCATTGCATAAGCGTATCATCGGTCAAGACGAGGCTATTACTACAATCTCCAAATCAGTAAGGAGAGCCAGAGCTGGGCTCAAGGACCCCAGAAGACCCATCGGCAGCTTTATCTTCCTCGGTCCCACCGGCGTAGGTAAAACGGAGCTGGTTCGCGCGCTGTCGGAATTCATGTTCGGCAGCGAGGAGACCCTGATCAGGCTCGACATGTCGGAGTTCATGGAAAAACATGCCGTGTCTCGCCTCGTTGGCGCCCCTCCGGGATATGTCGGCTACGATGAGGGAGGGCAGTTGACCGAGGCAGTGAGGCGCAAGTCTTACTCGGCGATATTGCTCGACGAGATCGAGAAAGCCCACCCCGACGTATTTAACATCCTGCTGCAGATATTCGATGACGGGCACCTCACCGATGCCAAGGGGCGACGCGTCGATTTCCGCAACACCAT
>DAOUTY010000052.1 GCA_030668425.1 Chloroflexota bacterium | reverse complement strand
GAAGCAATCTCACTATAAATCATCCAAGATTGCTTCGTCGCCCTTCGGCTAGCTCAGGGTGCCTCGCAATGACCTTGAAAAGAGGGTCGCGATGACATGAGGTGAAAGGCTCACAGTGGCATAAAAAAGGGGCTCGTAATGACACCTGAAACCGGGGGAGCAGCGCGGAACCCCCAACCCCCTTGACAAAGCCATCCCGGCTTCCTAGAGTATCCCTATTGCGTTGCGCCATCTTTACTATGTGAAGGAGGAGGAATGAGCATATTTTCAGTTGACGACGCCAGATGCAATCGGTGTGGCATATGTGTTCTCGAGTGCCCCGCCCGCATCATCGAAATGAGGGGGGCAGAGGCATTGCCTTCCTGGGTTGAGACCGGCGAGGAGCTGTGTATCAACTGCGGCCACTGCGTCACCGTTTGCCCGCTCAGGGCTGTTAACCTCGAGACGATGAAGGCGGAGGACTGCGCTCCGATAAAGAAGGAACTGCTTCCCACTGCGGAGCAGGTTGAGCATTTCCTGAAGTCCCGGCGCTCCATTCGTGCCTACAAGGAGAAGCCCGTGCCGCGGGAGGTGCTGGCTAAGCTAATCGATATCGCGCGCTATGCGCCTTCCGGGACCAATTCGCAGCCGGTGCAATGGCTTGTCATTGAGGACCAAACAGAGGTCAATCGCCTTGCCGGGCTGGTGGTCGACTCGATGCGCTCGGCAATTAAGGCAGCGCCTGATATCGCCGCGGCCTTGCACTTCGATCTAATGGTGAGCGCCTGGGACCTAGGGATAGACGTAATACTGCGTGAAGCACCTCATGTCATCGTAGCTCATGCGCATAAAGATCTGCCCCTTGCCGACCAGAATTGCTATATTGCCTTGACCTACCTGGAGCTGGCAGCCTATTCATTGGGTCTGGGAGCGTGCTGGGCCGGGTGGCTGCAAATGGTTATGACTTCCTATCCTCCGATGATTGAGGCACTGCAGCTTCCCGAGGGCCACGTGAGCATGGGGGCTATGATGATCGGGTACCCCAAGTACAGGTACAGCAGCATACCACTCAGGGAAGAGCCTGCGATAATCTGGCGCTAACGAAGGTATAGGGGCACGGCTTGCCAGATGTGGTAGTAGGGGCACGGCATGCCGTGCCCCTACATCAGTCCAGGGTTTTCAGCCCCCCGGGCAAGGGTTCGTTGTGCCTGCGAAAGGTGGTCGCCAGCCGCCGCGCCTTCTTCAGCTTGTCCTCACGCGACATGCGCTCGAATCTCAGGTTAAACGCCTGTAGCTCGAGGGCATCCCAGTCGAGGGATTTTCGTTTTTTCCTGCTCTTGGCCATGCAATTGTCTCCTTTTTGGGGATGTATAGCGATAGCATATCTCCCATTTGATGAACGTGCTATAGCTATTTCGAACAATTGTGGATAGGAAATCGTACGGCAGTTACTGAGGAAAATCGGGGGGCTGAGGGGTACCAGCTCTACTCGTCTATGATTTCGGCCACCATCTCCGCCGTCTTGCCCACAACTTGAGCACACCTTTGGACAAACTCAGGGTCCGAGATGGCCTTCATCACTGCCCCGAAATCCGTCCAGTCAATCTTTGAGATTTCGCTGCAGGCAGTGGTACCAAACTCCTGCTCAAACTTCCGGACCAGGTTCTGGGCAGCCAGCATCCCGGGGAATAGTCCCTCAATCCCGTCCTCAATGCGAGCGCGGCCGTGCTTCATGCCCAATACCATCACTCCTCCGGCCAGCGCGCCACATGTCCTGCTCGTACCCAGCCCGGCACACAGCGGGCCCGCTGCCTTGAAGAGGAGTTCGTCCTCCATGTCCAGGAGGTCCTGAAACGTCCGCACCACGGCTTGACTGCAGCCGTGGAACTGCAGTTCATATTCATAGGCCTTCTTTCTAGCCTGCTCCTTGAAAGCCTCTTTGGAACGCTTCTCTGCCACGATAGAACCTCCTTCTTGAGCCTTATCGGAGATGCCCCGCCTTACCTCGTGATGATGACGGCTTAATCCCTCACAGTAGGGTAGGCCGATGGTAATGATTTGCTCCGCACCTGTCAAGCACCCTACGTCCCTTCATGAAAGGGGAGCGTTTGCTGAATGCAGACGCTCCCCTTCGCCTTAACTGTAGGGTATCGACTATGCTTCTGCCAAATCAAGGCCTGTGTTGACTACATTGAGTTTACGGAATATCAGAGAGAAGCGCTCCTCAAGCGCGTCCATTATCCCCACGAGATTCTCCTCGGGAAGACTCCACATTTCCTTTTTGAAATCGCCAAACGCCTTCTTTCGAGTTTTGTACAGGAATTGCTCCTCGGTCTCATCCTGCTTTCTCTCGCTGGAGTACTTTTCCCATAGATGACTATTGATCTCGTTCAGCAACTCATTGGGGAAATAAGGGCTGTCATAGATGATGTTCTGAAATCCTGTAGCCAGATGCACCTCTAGTGCGCCAACCTGGGGGAATCTGTCAAATGCCTCATCAGGAAGGGTGGACGCACCGTGCTGCACAGCGCCCCCCATCCCATACTCCTCTCGCGCCAGTCTGGACAGCTCCTCCAGGGCGTTGAAATCGATTTTGACGCTCGCAATCGACCCGTCAGGTAGTACCACACCGCCGTGCGTCGTGCCGGTTTGCACGCTGATCTTCGAAATCCCCTTGAGCCCAGGTCCTAACAGCCTCAGGTAGCCCGACATAAAGGCCCTGAGGTCCTCTACCGTGCTGTTTTTCTTCCCCACCTCCCCAATCTCGCCGCCGATGGAAATGGGTATTCCCTCGGGCTCGATACTGCGAATGAATTCGGTCATATCAGCAGTGACCTGGCAATTCTTCTCCTGCTGCTCTTCGAGAGTCGGTCTTTCCAAATCGACAATAGTAGAGGCGTCTATATCGATATTGAAGAATCCGGCGTCGACTGCCTCGCGAGTCAGATCCTTGATAGCGTTCAATTCCTTCTCCGGCTCCGAGGCGTACTTGCCAGCATTGACCTGGAAGTGGTCGCCTTGAATGAAAACCGGGCCCTTAAATCCTTCCTTGACTGCGGCAGCCAGCACACAGGCCGCATACTCACCGGGCCTCTGACCTGTATAGCCTACCTCCGAGCGAGCGATCTCAAAGATAAAGGCGCCAACCCTGTCTTTGAGAGCAGCCCTGAAGACAGACCTTGCCACGTGATAGGTGATGCCGCGGATATTTATCGCCGGGACCGTTATGCCACTGTACAGACCTCTACCTGCTGCCTCATACAGGCCCTGCATGCTCGCAGGATAGATTCCGCGGGCAAGCGCCAGCTCCCGAATCGTCCGCTGGCTCTTTTCCTTTGCCTGGTTGTCAGAGGCAAAGACCGCCTCTTCTACCAGGGAATCGATCTCATTAGGTGTTTCTCTCACTTGCATATTACTTCTCCGTGATATGGTTTAGAATGGTCCGGCGCCCGTTATACCTATCCGTATCATACTCAGTGTGAACATCTACCAATCTCGGCTTCCCTGCGGCCTCCTCAAGCGGCACAGCAGTAATCTCGCCGTTTCTGACGCTCACCATCTTCCCGAAATCTCCCTTTACCACCAAATCAATCGCGGCTATGCCGAAATACCGCCCCATCCTGCGGTCATAAGCGCAAGGAGCGCCGCCCCGCTGCAGATGGCTCAGGACAATGCTTCTCGTGTCCAGCTTGGCGGCGTTCTGGATTTCTCCGGCCACGTACTCAGCGATTCCACCAAGAGCCTTGTGCCCGAAGCCATCCACACCGTCCCTCACCACGAATTCACCACCTCCCGCCGGCTTCGCCCCTTCTGCCACCACGATGATATCATACCTTGACCCTCTACCTTTCGCCTCGAGAACAAGGTCATTCACCTTATCCATCGAGAAGTCATGCTCCGGGATCAGAATGATATATGCACCGCTTGATTCTCCTCCCTCCAGAGCCAGCCAGCCCGCGTGTCTCCCCATTGTTTCCACCACAAATATTCTCTTGTGGGAACCGGCAGTAGTTCTCAGCCGATCGACTTCCTCCGTGATAACGTTCAATGCCGTCTCAAAACCCAGCGTATAGTCAGTTCCGGGAAGGTCTTTATCAATCGTCTTGGGGATACCGATGGTATTAACGCCATCCCGCGCCAGTTTGCAGGCAACCCCAAGCGTATCCTCCCCGCCAATCGCTATGACCGCTTCCAAGCTGAGCTTCTCGATGTTAGCCAGAACTGTCTTGGACTGGTCATTCTTGGGATTATACGGATTTGTCCGCGAAGTCCCCAGGAAGGTCCCACCGTACCTATCCCAAGTCCTCACCACCTCCTGAGTGAGCAGCATACTGCGAAATACATCGAACCCCTGAATGATGGATTCCCCGGGAGCCGGGCTTTCAGGATCAACCTCCACAAGGCCCTTCCATCCATCCCTGATACCCACGACCTCGTACTGGACGCCTCTTTCGCTCTGAAGCCGCTCATCCAGTGCACTTTTAACTACCCACTTAATGGCAGGGTTCAGCCCCGCGCAGTCCCCGCCACCGGTAAGAACGCCGATTCTAACCTTTTTCATGGCATTTACCCTATCTACAATTTTCCTACCCGAACATTACCACAACCATCACCATATATTCAATAGTTCGTTCAGGCAATAAGCGGTGGGAAGATAGTACTGCGGTTTATCAGGGGTAAGTGACGCGTGGCACGTGGAGCTCAGGGCGAACGCAGGCAGTGGGTTTCGCTGCGCCTCATACACTCTACCAACTGAAACGCATTGGGGTAGGGTGGGTGGAGTGAAACGTAACCCACCATCAGTAGCTTCGTCGCCCTTCAACAAAGGGGTAGGTTGGCCGACGTCGGCCAACCTACCCACACAAAACCGCTCAACCTGTATTTTCGCGGGAATGACAGAGAAGACGCCTGACGTGCAGACCAGATGTCATCCCCGCGCAGCTAGTGCCTTCGACAAGTGGGTAGCGGGGATCCAGCAATGACATGGGACTGCCAGGCCTTATTCCAGGACGATCTCCCCACTCCTGCCCCCGCTCTTCCTGGCAAGATGTATGTTCTCAATACGCATGGCCCGGTCCACTGCCTTGCACATGTCGTAGATGGTGAGCGCCGCCACCGCTACAGCGGTGAGAGCTTCCATCTCCACCCCGGTCTGAGCCGTGGTCTTGACCGTAGCGGCGATCTCCACCGCAGAGCGCTTTTCGTCCAGTTTCAAATCAACATCAACACTGGAAATCGGCAGGGGGTGGCAGAGTGGGATAAGCTGATAGGTTTGCTTTGCCGCCATGATCCCGGCTAGCCGGGCCACACCAAGAACATCCCCCTTCTTCATCTCACCCCGTTTAATCAACTCCAGGGTCGCCGGTTTCATGACTACCGCACCCCTGGCGGTCGCCACCCGTTCCGTTGCCGGCTTGTCCGTTATGTCAACCATGTGGACGTTGCCGTCAAGGTCGAAGTGAGTTGGACTGGGGGTATCCCCCCGGTTTGCCGCCATCTCGCTCGCCAGCCTGTTGGCCCGCTCGTTTCCTGGGTGTCCCACATGTCCCCTTATCCAAACCCAGTCCACGCTTCGTTCAGCCACGAGCTTGTCCAGCTCATCCCAGAGGTCGTGGTTGACCTTGCGCTTCCAGTTTCTGGTCATGGTGTTAACGAGGTACTGGCTGTCGCTCTCGATTCTGACCTGAGACCCCTGTGGAGTCTGGGCAAGCCCCTTAATGGCAGCCATGATCTCCATCCGATTGCTGGTCGTTTTCCCCTCCCGCCCCTTTATTTCCTTCCCGTCTGCGCCGTTTACGATGATCGCCGCCCAGCCCCCAGGGCCGGGGTTGCCCGAGCACGCACCATCGGTGTAGATCTCGATCATTTCAGCCATCAGCCTCCGATCTGCGCCATGAACCGCTCGCAGGTAATCCCCGCTTTCAACCTGTGCCCCTCCGGTTTGCATGACGCAGCCTCCTGGATTAGGCGCTTTATATCATCAGCAGTTGCTCCCTGTCGCAGCGGCTCCCGGAGATCGATCTCCTTGTCCGAGAAAAGGCAGGGGCGCAGTTTGCCATCCGCAGTGAGACGCAACCGATTACACGCCTGGCAGAAGTGCTCACTGACCGGGCTGATGAAGCCGATGGTGCCCCTAGCCCCAGGGAGACGGAAGTACTTCGCTGGCCCGCCCCCGCTCTCCAGGGTGGGGGTCAGTTCACCCAGAGTCTCAATGCTTGCCTTCATCTCGGCTACAGGCACCAACAAGCCGTCAGCCTTTTCATCACCGTTGGAGAAGGGCATGTATTCGATAAACCGTACGTGCCATTCATTCTCAATCGTCAACCGGGCGAAGTCGATAACCTCATCGTCGTTTATGCCGCGCATAACCACCGTGTTGATCTTCACGGGATTCAGCCCGGCCTGCCTTGCAGCTTCGATGCCCCTGAGCACGTCGTCCAGATTGCCAACCCGGGTGATTTGGTGAAACCCATTGCTGCGAAGCGAGTCAAGGCTAATATTGACACGGTGCAAACCCGCGTTCTTAAGTTCGCCGGCATAGCGTTCCAAAATCACAGCATTTGTTGTCAACGAGATATCGTCAATGCCCTGTATCTGAGCCAGCATAGCCACCAGGGTTGTCAGTCTCTCTCTAACCAGGGGTTCACCGCCGGTAAGCCTGACTTTAATGATGCCCAAATCCGCTGCCGCCTGGGCCACCGTAGAGATCTCCTCGTAGCTTAGAATATTCTCGTGAGCCATCAAGGAGATTCCTTCCAGGGGCATGCAGTAGATACACCGCAGATTGCAGCGGTCGGTGACCGATATTCGCAGGTAGTTTACGGGACGGTCAAAGGAATCGAAGAGTCTAACCATTACTTCTTTGCTCAGCCATGCGCTCCAGAATCGGCCGCACTTTCCGCGCCGCTTTCGCCCGGTGGCTTATTTCGTTCTTCTCCTCGAGCGTTAGCTCTGCCATTCGCCTATCCAGCTCCGGCAGATAAAAAATGGGGTCGTAGCCAAAGCCACCTTCACCCTTGATGTCAAACGCTATTATGCCTTCACACACTCCCTCGCGGGTCTCGACTCCACCCCTCGGTATGGCAATAGCGATGACGCACCTGAAGCGTGCCCCTCGTTTCTCCCAGGGTACGCCGCTCAACTTCGCAAGCAGAAAGTCGTTCCTCTGCCTGTCCGAGACGTTCTCCCCGGCGTAGCGATGAGAAAATGGTCCGGGCTCACCCCCCAGGGCGTCCACCTCCAGCCCGGAGTCGTCTGCCAGAGCAATGAGGCCACTCCGCCTCGAGTACGCAGTGGCCTTCAGAATGGCGTTTCTCTCCATGCTCGATCCGGCCTCTTCGACCTCATACGTGATTCTCTCCCCGGCAAGGCTCGTGAGTTCGAATGGCAGCCCGTCAAGCAGCAAAACGTATTCCTGGAGCTTGCCCAGGTTATTGGTGGCGATCAGAAGCTTCCGTGGCTCAATCAAGTTTAGTGAATCTTCCCTCCAGCTTCCTCATCACTTCGGGCATTGTGGTGTACTCCATCTCGTCGAGAGGGAGGCGATGCGGCTCGAAGGGCCCGTGGCGGCGCATATACTCGCCAGCCAGATTAGCCAGCCGACGTGCCTCATCAAAGCTAGGATCATCGAACATATCGCGGGGACCTATCAGCTTGCCATCCGCCAGCTGGAATCCTGCGGCAACAACTCTGGGCGGGCCATCAAACCGTGAAGGGTTGCTCTCGGGGATGGACACCGGCATCAGCGGGCCATGGTGTGAACCCCGCATCCAACCCTCTACCAGGAATGGGTAACTGAAGGGTTCAAGCACTTCACCTACCGCGGGGAATTCTCCCTGAGCGCGAACGATGCAAACCGGGTCATCCTTGCCCACATACCTTCCAGCGATAAGGGCCAAACGCTGCGTCGAGGAAACCGAGGCGACATTGCCGCTCTCCCGGTGATATACGGCCTTTACCACATAGCGGGCAGGGGCACCGATGAAGACCAGCATACTATAAATCTCGTCCGGCGCATTGAAGGTGACCTTCTTATGCTCCTTAACATCATGCACTTCGAAAGAGAACCCGCAGTGCATGTTGGGGGCAATTACCAATCCTATGGTATTGAACGGATCAGCGAACATCTTGTAGAGGGGCAAGTTCCAGGCTCCCGCCGATGTCTTGTCGGCCATGAAGATGATTATCGGCTCTGATGGCCGCTCTTCGAACTCCATCTCCGCCACCCCGGGCCCCATCGCCTTCACGTTCCCAGAGAAGGCATCTGCAAGCAGGTCCTGGCCAGCCCCGTGAAGCCCCAGCTTCTTGGCAAGCTCAGTACCAGCGATGAAGGTATCCCAGGCGAGTTCGTGGATGCGCACATTATCCTCGCCCTGCTCATGGGTCATTATGAGCTGGAGGTCATCCCCACAGCGGGTGACGTGAAAGTCAACCAGCAATCCCTCTTTCTTCGCCTTCTCCAGGCACTCCCGAGCCTTATCCAATATGTCAGGATGGGAACTGGAATGGCCTACATATCCGCCAATGTCAGCCTTGATTACGCTTAGGGTTATCATTTTGTGCTCTCCTTTCTTGGTTCGGCTCTAATTGTGTTTATGGATTTAATCGAGTTGACTGGGGTAGATTGCCCGACTTCAGGCAACCTGCTCCAGTTCGAATGGCCTCCTGGGCTAATAGTCGAGCCCGGCACGAGCCTCGACACCCTCGTCAAAGGGGTGCTTTATCATCAACATCTCGGTCACCAGATCGGCAATTTCTATCAGCTTCCTGTCAGCGTAGCGACCCGTGAGGATAAGTTCCACGTGCTCCGGTTTATCCTCGATTAGCTTAACTACATCGTCGAGTCCTACAAGCCCCCACGCAGAAGCTACATTCACCTCGTCAAGCACTACCAGATCGTACTTGCCGCTGAGCATCGCCTCCCGGCCGGCCTCGAGCGCCCGTTTCGCCTCTTTCCTGTCCTCCTCTTCGGGGTTGTTGGGGTCCACAAAGCTCGTCCTGCCGAAAACAGCCAGGGTTACATTGGAAAACTGTGCCAGCATCTTCTGTTCCCCGTAGGGAAAATTGCCCTTCATAAAATGTATGATGCAAACGTGAAAGCCATGGCCCAGGGCACGGAGCACGACCCCCAGCGCCGCCGAGGTCTTACCCTTGCCGTCACCAGTAAAAACCTCAACAAGGCCTTTTCTATCCGGGGATGTTTGTGGTGTGTTGGTCATCTGCCCGTTACCGACTCGCTCAGGAGCGCTGTGCGCATCCTACTTTAACACATGGTAGCCTACTTTTGTCAAGGTAGGGCTCTCGTTCACGTGATCGGTGGCGCATCACCTCCTTTTTATGATATTGGTCAACAGATATACTAAGCTTCTCTCCAGAGGCCAGATATCGGATGTGATCGGATG
>DAOUTY010000029.1 GCA_030668425.1 Chloroflexota bacterium | reverse complement strand
GTTGGCAGAACACTGCGGCGCGGAACCGCCGATGAGGAGAACGGGCAGATGGGAATGCTGCCCGAGTCCTCCCTTTTCCTCGCGAAATGACCATTGACTTTGGATAGGTCTATCCCCGGTTGCTACTTCGCCTTCAGGCCGAAGGAGGCTACGATGGTACAAGCAAACCATGGTGATACTGTTGCTGTTAATTACACGGGCGCATTGAATGATGGCACGGTGTTTGAAACATCCGACGGGAGTGAACCCCTGAGGTTCCGAATAGGTGGGAATGAACTAATACCTCCTGTTCCTCTGCGAGCGATCGAACAGACTGTCATAGGGATGAAAGTAGGCGAATCTAAAAAGGTCAGGGTCCTAGCCCACGAAGCATATGGTTCCCGATGTGGGGAAATGGTAGTCGTCGTGGATCAGAAGAGATTCCCAGAGGATTTCGCACCGCAACTTGGTATGGAACTGGATGTTCATCAGGCAGACGGCAAGGTATACCCGGTGATAGTGACCGATATCACGGATTCGGGCGTAACACTTGATGCCAACCATCCCCTAGCGGGCAAGGACCTAGTCTTCGATATCGTCCTCATTGAGATCCTTTGATCGCAGTGTCCGCGCGACCCGCAATATGGATAGACTGCCGTGAGGGTTGCGGTAATGACAGATAACCGATCGCAGTCATTTGCAAAAGTTTTCCATTCTAATTAATGGGGGCGATATGGAGAATAAGTGCAAGACAGATCATGATGATGATTGCCAACAGTGTATTCATCACTGGTTAATAGATGCGAGGAATTTCGGGGTTTGCAGGAAATGCGGAGATAGTAAGCAGTTCTGCAGTTGGCCAGAAGCCGCAATCTACCAAAGGGCTAGTGGCATCAGGTCTAGCAAGGTGCAGCATAGTGTTGTGGGCATTAAAGCTGACTGACGTTGCCATAAATATAATGACCCGGACGTATTGACAAAATGAGCCGTATCAGGAAACGAGTTTACATCGAGTTCTGTTCGTGGCTGTGGAGCGCGTGATTTGCTGATATCGAAGCTGGTTGGGAGGGGAGAATGGCCACCATACACACGAAGCTAATGACTGGGGTGAAGACAATTTCATTTGTCACCCCCTACAAACCCATAATGTGTGGGATAGCAGACTACACATATTTCGTTACACAGGAATGTCCAGATGGTGCGTGGGACGTCCTGTCATTTAACTTGGACCACTACGGGGTTCCTTTGAGCTTCTATAGATCGCTCGACATTCATGTTAGGTACTGCATACCAAGCCGCACGGACTTCTGCGCGAGTTCAATACTGAAGTACATGAGGCCGGGAGGTGACCAGGTTCTATGGTTCCAGCACGAATTTGGTATCTGGCCCGACAGTGCCCGGTTCGTTGGCATGCTAAGGGACTTGAACTACCCCAAGGTAGTCACACTTCACACTCTCCACTTCCAGAGTGATGAAACGGTCTATGGCCTTCGTCAGAATGAATATGCATTTCTCCGCATGCTTTTACCCCACACCGACGCAGTCACGGTATTCAGCAAAGGGGTCTACGAGGCAGTGACAGCGGCATTCCCTGAGCACACCGACAAAGTGCATGTGTTAAGACACGGAACTCACCTTTACCCAGAAATATCCAGCCTCAGCAAAGCCGAGGCGAAGGTGAGGCTACACGACTATATGCTTTCTGAATTGGGTCTTGATGTGGCAATAAGGGAGAGACTGCGCCAAGAACGCGTACTGCTGGACCCTGATGTCTCGGTGATTGGTGGCACAGGGTTCGTCACTGCTAGCAAGGGTACTGGATTCATCAATATCGCTTGTGATAAGTTGCAGAGGATGCTGCCGGGGAAAAAGATCGCGGCCCTTTACGTGGGGCACCTGCGAGAACCCGACAATGCCACTGACAGAGAATGGGCAGATGGGGCAAAGGCAATATTCAACGTTCCTGGACAGTTCTTCTTCGAAACCTATCTGCCGAGGGAAATTTTGCCTGTGCTCTTGAGGGCACTAGATGTCTATTTTTACTGGCCGAGTGATTGTACTCAGAGTGGCATTGTGGCTCATGCTCTGGGAGCAGGCGCCACCATTGCATGCCGGGACTTGGAGGGAGTTGGTGAAACGGTCAAAATGGCAGGGGGGCTGGCCCACAAAGATCTCGAGGGGCTCCTTCTGGACATTAGAGAATTGCTGCTCGATCCCAGCCTGAGTGAGCAAATGTCGGAAAGAGCGCTGGGATATGCCGAGAATTTCTCATGGCGAAACCAAGCCCTGAGGCACTTTGAGCTGGCGGAGCGAATTCAGCGTCCCAAGGTTCAGCTCTTGGTTCCTAGCTCATCTGTAGCCACTGACACTAGTGTGAGGGAGGAACCATCTCTTGCGTTCTAGGAAGTGACTTCTAGCTCCAAAGTAGTGGCGAATGGCCTTTTCCTCTGCAGTTGTTACTGTCGAGCCGAAGGTCATGTTGCGGCAGAGCTGCGCTGTTATTTGGGAACGGCTGTGAAGTAGCAGGCTGAGATAAGATCGCCTCAGATTCGGGGTTTCAGGCGCATAGCAGAATTGCAGTAGTTGAGCAAGCGCCATAAGGTTAGATAAAACGCACGTTCCAAGACATCGTTAGCAATCAGCCATACATGGGCTACATGGCCTATCGTTCTTGTTGTTCTGCTCTCCACAGGTGGCTACCTCTCAGATATTGGAATAGTAATCCATGTGTCCCCGGAGATTGTCGGTTGAATCCTGAACTGGTGGCGCCTTACGATCTTGCCTCAGGTAATCACCCATTGATACAAGCACACAGAGCGCTGTCAGCGGGCATAGCTCGCTGCAATGCCTGCAGTAGCAATCGGCGATTTTGCCCAAACATTCGGGAGCCGTGATTCGTCGTACCATTTTGCTGCTCTGATCCGCCCGCTGTTACTTGTGGAGGGACTGACGGACTACTAGCCCCTACATGCAAATGAACCTGGTGGCACCGATAAGTCCGCCTTTTTCTACTCCAAGTAACGGACTGCCCAACTTTTACCACTTTTTATTAGGTTTGTCAAGCCCCTTCGGAAGTCCGTTTGACAGTCCGCCGGTTTGTTCTCTGATGGGTAAAAACCGGGCCAAATATACGTAGCCGCATCTTAAAGTGCAGGCACATAGGATTAAGAACAGATTAAGAACTTATGAAAAAGGTTACAGAGGGCTTACAATTATCTTGCATTCCCTGGCGAGGACGATAATTCCTGGTTGAGACTAAATGCGGTCATCCAGGCAAGATACTGGAATCTCAGGCGGGTCGGAAGCTGAACAAAAGCGGAGTTCGTCATGAAGGGGAGAGCAGCGCTATCATCGGGGGAACAGAAGGGTCAATGAAGGGAACTCGGAAGGAAACAAGCAGTTAGCTGGGCAAAAAAAGTCGGGGAGACAGGATTTGAACCTGCGACCCCTTGCACCCCATGCAAGTGCGCTACCAGGCTGCGCTACTCCCCGATCTTCGTTTCTTTAAGCCTTTCAGTAAAAGGCATCCACGACGTTAACGACGATTAACGCCGAACTGAATATAAAGCATCCTGGACTTCTTTGTCAAATAGAGATAATGGGTGAAGGACGGACTCTGAAGGTACTCTAGCTTACCCTTTCCACTATTTCTCTGGCGGCTACCACACCTGAAGCTGAGGCTTGAATCAGGCCTCGACTAACTCCTGCTCCATCGCCGATTGCGAACAGGTTGGTCGTCTCAGTCTCCAGATTCTCGGTGAGCTCAAGGCGGGATGAGTAAAACTTGACCTCCGCTCCATAGAGCAGGGTGTGGGGTGACGCTATACCCGGCGTCAGCCTCTCCATTGCGTTCAGCATCTCAGTGATACCCAGTAGGAAACGATAGGGTAATACATAACCGAGATCGCCCGGTGTCGCACTTTTCAGGGTCGGTTCAACCAGGCCGTCTTCAATAGATGTAGTGGTAGAGCGATGCCCTTCGCGGAAATCCTCCCACCTTTGCATGATCACCCCACCGCTTACGATGTTTGCCAGGCGCGCGATATATCTCCCGTAGGCAATCGGCTCGCGGAAGGGTGGGGTGAACTTGGCGCTGACCAGCAGGGCAAAGTTAGTGTTCTCTGTCTTGCGGTGAGCATAGCTGTGCCCGTTCACCGTTATCACAGGCTCATCGCCTCCTGTGGTCTCCATAGTGACCTCGCCTGCGGGGCACATGCAAAAGGTTCTAATCCGATCGCGGAAGGTTGGCGAAATGAACTCAAGCTTGAGCTCATAGAAGATACTGGTCAGCTCTTCGAGGACTGTGAACGGCACTTCTACTCTAACCCCAATATCAATAGGGTTATTGTAAAGGGAAATGCCAAGACGAGTGGCCTCCTTGAGCAGCCAATCGGATCCTTCTCTACCCGGGGCGATAACCACGAAGCGCGACTCTATATACTGGCCGTCATCGGTCTGGACGCCCTTGGCTACCCCATCCTCAACTATAATGGAGGTAGCTGCGGTATCGGTTCGGCTCTCGATCCTGCTATCAAGGAATAGATGCATATCTTTGAGGACGTCGCGGCAGAGTTCAGTCCCCATGTGGCGAATAGGCACTGGAATCAATTTCAAGCCAGCCAGTTCTGCCTTTCGAGCTAGTCGCTCTACCTCGGGGCCGGTCCCGTAGACCTCACCTGAGGCGCCGAATCTCAGATAGATGTCATCAACGTAGTGGAGCAACTCGGCTGCCTTCGCAGGTCCCAGATAGCTTTCGAGTTGACCACCTACCTGAGGCGATAGCGTCAACTTGCCATCGCTGAACGCCCCGGCACCGCCCCAGCCGCTTACCAGGCCACATGGCTGGCACGGGGGGCAGCTTAGCTCCTTGCCGATAATAGGGCATTTGCGAAGATGAAGGTCCTTGCCTTTCTCCAGGAGCAGAATACTTAGGTTGGTTGCCTGACTGAGTTCGAGAGCGGCGAAAATGCCTGCTGGACCGCTGCCGACGATAACCACATCGTATTTATTTCGCATCGATTTCACCAAGCGGGAATTCTACATCGAGGGCTGCCGCTTGTCAAACTGAGCTGTTATTCTGCGACACTTTCAAGGGATGAGACGCTGTGAAATTGACTGCCGCTGGTCACGGTGATAAGATTAAATCAGGGTGATCGGATGCCTGTCTATGAATATAGCTGTACCGGGTGCGGGCTGAAGTTTGAGTTGCTCCGTCCTATGAGTCAGGTCAACCAGGACGCAACTTGCCCCCGTTGCAACAACGGAGCCAGGCGCGTTTTATCCGTCTTTGCCGCTTTTTCTAAGAGTTCGAGCGGGGATTCTGCTCCTGTAGGTGGCGGGAGCAGCTGCAGTACCTGCTCTGCTACTGATTGCTCTTCTTGTTACTAAGGTTGAATACTGCCGTCCCCGTCTGCATGTGAATTGACGAGGGCGGCTTCGTTTTTTGCCTTTCCCCTTAGCTTCAGGAAGCCCCAGGCAATCCCACCGATGATTATTGCTTCGCCGATCGCTGCTGCTGCTACGAACAGGGCGGCATCGTTGAAGAATTCTTGAGGGAACATTAGAAGCATGTTGTCTCCCGGGTAGAGCTGCCATAGGTCGTTGCTAAAGCCAACCAGGTGAAACAATAAGAAGAGGCTGTCGAAGTTGATTACGGCCCAGAGCCCGGATACGGCGAGCAGAGCAATAGTAGTTCCACTTCCCCAAATCACATATTTCGCGAGACCTGGCCAAAAAGCGCCGCGTCGTAACGCGAAATTGATAACTACATAGACGGCTATGTAGGCCAGAGAAGCCAGTTGGAGATAGAATGCTAGCTGTATCAGCCCTTTGACATCCTTCAGGTGAGCCAGTTCACGCTGGTTGAAGAGATCGGTTTCGAAGAATTCCTCGTCTGAGTTGAAGTAGGTGATCATTCGATCAGCTGCATCGACCAGTTCCTCGTTGTCCAGTCCTGTTGCTGCACTGACCTGATATTTGTTGAAACCGTACTGATAGAGGCGGATGTCGTTTGCAGCAAGCCTCAGATCAGTGGTGAGAAGGAACATAGGGATGCAGATTACGAACAGGACACCAGCTATCGCTGTCAGTGCTTTCACCGAATCCCCCTAGCACGGCTATGGTAGTCGACCGCCTTTTGCCTTGTCAAGGCAGGAGGGGCACTATATAATTGCCGAGGAGGCGATGAACATGAACGCAAGTGAGCCGTATGCCGTTCTGGCGGCGAGGCATGGCTATGAGAATTCAACTCGTTATCGGCGGATACTGGAATACTTGATGACCCCGGGGCAGGCTGAGCTTGTCGCTCTTTTGCCCATGAAATACCAGGCGCTGGCAGACAAGCTGGGTATGAATGTGGCAGAGGTGGAAAAGGAACTGGAAGGCTTATATGCAAAGGGGGTGGTCTTTGCCAGAGGCCCGGAGAACCTGGAGGAGGCCAGCTTTGCTCTCGCTGTTGTACAGTTCCATGATATCACGATGTGCGCATTTGATGTTGACATAACACGTGATCGAAAGCTGTTTGAGCTGTGGGATGATTTCTGTGTCAATGAATGGGATGGGGATCAGGTTGCGAGCTGGGATAAGGGGGAGCAACCTCAAGGGAGAGTTGTCCCTGCTTACAAGGCGATTCTCAACAGCCCGGAGATACTACCCTGCGAGGACATGAGGCAGATAATGAACTCGGCTCGCTCAATAGCCGTTACCTATTGTACCTGCCGCAGGCGAAAGGAAGCGGTGGGCACGAAGTGTGGGAAATCCCATGACATGGTCGATATCCAGTTCAATCTAAGCGCTGAGTATTTAATAAGCCGCAACGCGGGCAAGAGAATCTCTGCGGATGAAGCTATGGCCTTGATTGACGAATGTGAGGCACTCGGACTGATTCATACCTGCGAGAACTCGACGCGCATGAGACCTCGCTGGGGAATGTGCAACTGCTGTACCGACTGCTGCATGATCTACCAGCCCCTGAACAGATTTCAGGTGCCAGTGACCAAATGCATTGCCAGGAGCAGGTACGAAGCCCGGATTGCTCAAGACCTTTGCAATGGGTGCCAGGATTGCACCGAGTGGTGCCCATTCGATGCCATAGAGATGGTGAAGCCAGAGGGCTCGAAGAAATACAAGGCTTCTGTCGATCCTGAAAAATGTATGGGGTGCGGCATCTGTGTGCTCAAGTGCGAGCCCGATGCGCTGACTTTGCATCTGGTAAGGCCGGCGGAACATATACCACAGGCGCAGTAGCGCTAGACGGAAAGGCTTATGGAGCAAGAAGATCTCGGCGGTTTTGACACCCTGGTGCATATAGTTGCCAGGCTGAGGGCACCCGGCGGATGCCCTTGGGACCGGAAGCAGACTCATGCCTCGATCAAACCCTATCTTATCGAGGAGGCCTATGAGGTGTTGCAGGCTCTTGATGATGAGAACGGCGAGAAGCTCTGCGAGGAGCTGGGCGATCTGCTATTGCAGATTCTGCTGCATGCGCAGATGGCCAGCGAAGCAGGTGAGTTTGAGATGAGAGATGTGGTTCGGGGCATAGCTGCCAAACTTATACGACGCCATCCGCATGTTTTTGGCGGATCCAAGGCAGGTGATGCCGAGGAGGTGGCTCAAGAATGGGAGATGCTGAAGCAAAATGAGCGCAAAGAAGGAGATTCACTGCTTTCCAGCGTGCCCAAAGGTATGCCGGCGTTGAGCTACAGTCATTCCATCCAGCGCAGGGTTGCTGGTGTTGGCTTCGACTGGAAGGAGTCTGGGGGAGTATTGGAGAAGCTGACAGAGGAAGTAGGCGAACTGGAGCGAGCCAGCACACCGCAGCAAAAGATTCATGAGTTCGGAGACATCCTGTTCGCCCTGGTGAATGTCGCTCGCTGGCAGGAGGTGAACCTTGAGGAAGCGTTACGCCTTGCCAACGAGCGGTTCTGCCAACGCTTTCGCTGTATGGAGGACAGTTGCCGAGAGCAAGGGGTTCTGCTGCGCGACCTCTCATTCGATGAGCTAAACGCTCTATGGGACGAGGCCAAGCGGGAGTTAGAGGGCTGAGTTTTAGTTCACCGTCTCAACCGCTATTGGCTTTCAAGCTGTCCAGCTCACACACCTTCGGCTATGGAACGGGGAGTTGTTGCGAAAACGGCTACCTTGCTGGGAGCACTCAGGAGCGCCTCTATCTTGCTCACAATCGCCATTCGGTTTGTATCTTTCTCCCAGTCCTTCCATTCGCGCAGGCTGTCCCAGGTGCTGATCACCAAGTGGGTGCCCGCGCGATCCACCGAGAACAGCGTCTCCCCGGATACATAGCCTAGATGGTGCATTGCCTTTGCCCGCAAATCCATCAACAACTCTGCGACCTCTGCCTGGTTATCGGGGCTCATAGACCGTTCGATTATGATTTTTACAGCCATCGTGCCCTCCTTGTTCGGGTAGTTTATGAAAAGGTTGCCTTCTGGAATGCACCTTCACTACTGGCATGTAGTTGAATTAGGCCAGAATCATAACACCTGGATGGCCTGAGTGCAATACCTGACCATTACCTTTGACCACATGTGGTCGTTGGTGAACTCCAGAGGCGGTATAACAGGGGGGAAAGTCGGGGAGAGAGGATTTGAACCTCCGACCTCAGCGTACTGAGTGTTATATTATATCGATTTGTTATTAAGCAGCGTATATATTACTCGCCTTTGAAGACCGGCTCCCGCTTCTCCATGAAGGCTGACGCAGCTTCTATAAAATCCGCTGTTTTCATGAGTTTCCCCATAGTCTCTACTTCCAGCTTCATATGCTTGAGCATATCTGTCTCCATCATCCCCTGATAAAGCTGTGACTTGGCGAGTCCCACGGCGAGCGGCGGGTTTTTCGCTATTCTCTCCGCCAGCTCTCTGGCCGCCGTCATCAGTTTATCGTGAGGGACTACCCTGCTTGCCAGGCCTATACGTTCGGCCTCTGCGGCGTCGATGGTGTCACCGGTGAAGGTCAGTTCACATGCTCTTTGCGGGCCGACGACACGGGGCAGGTTGAATGAAGCGCCGGTGTCAGGGGCGACACCACGCCTAACGAACGCCATGCTGAATCTGGCCCTATCGGAGGCGATAATGATGTCACAGGCCAGGGCAACAGAAAAACCAAGGCCGGCCGCAGTGCCATTCACGGCAGCGATTACTGGCTTGGGCATGTTCCTGATCCTGATTGCAGAGGCCACGGCAGTTCCTTTGCCAAAGGTCTCATCATCCTCAGACGGTAATAAATTCTGTGCGTCGCCCTCCTCACTGGCGTGACGCTCTGGAGCAGTCCACATACTGAGATCTGTACCGGTGCTGAAGTACTTACCAGCTCCGGTGATGATTACCGTCCTGACGTTCTGGTCTTCACTTACATGTCTTATCTCGTGATCGAATTCTAATCCCAGAGTCATATCGAAGGAATTGCCTACCTCGGGGCGGTTCAAAGTTATGACTGCTACCGGGCCTTCTTTTTCCACAATAAGTGCTTTATAGGACATTTAATGCCTCCTGTGTTTAATTGGTCTATACACTCTATTCTACCGAGCGTAGAATTTCAACTGGACCGACGGCGGGATACTCTGGAAATAGAGCGACTGGCAGGGCTAAATGTAGTTAAAATATCGTGGGATCGTATTAATCAGGCCGGCTGCGCTGAATTCTCGCGATTGTGTTTGGATATAGGTGGTGCGGGAATGCAAAGAGGTTAAACAAAAAAGTCGGGGAGAGAGGATTTGAACCTCCGACCTCCACGTCCCGAACGTGGCGCGCTAACCGGGCTGCGCTACTCCCCGATGGCAAGATTATAGACCAATGAACTAGTGTTAGCAACGAGCTAAAAAATTTGCACCCGGGAAGATTTACATATCTATTGAGGTGTGATAACATTAGAAATGGCAAATATCGATCCCAATAATCTTTGTCAAAGGAGTAAAAATGGCCGAGAAGAAAAGCTCCGAACCTATCAAGAAGAGCATTGATCCCGTAGTACTCGACATGCTCGACAAAGCCCAGGACGAGGGGGTATCAACGGCTTTCAGCCGGGCTGAGGAAACGAAGCCCTGCCCTATCGGGCATGAGGGGAATTGCTGCAAGATTTGTTTTATGGGGCCATGCCGACTGGTGGGCAAGACTACAGTGGGCATCTGCGGGGCTACCAAAGAGACAGTTGCGGCCAGGAATCTCATTCGTATGTGTGCTGCGGGCGCGGCGGCTCACTCCGACCATGGCCGGGATATGGCGCACACGCTGATGGCTGCTGCCACAGGCGAAGCGCCGGACTACCGGATAAAGGATGAGAGGAAGCTGAAAGCAGTAGCCCAGTATCTGAGCGTTCCAGAGGGGGAGAAAAGCAAGGAAGAGCTTGCCATAGACGTGGCCAAGGCAGCCCTGGGCGAGTTTGGCCGCCAGGAAGGTGAGTTGCTCTATGTCCAGAGGGCCCCAGCCAAGAGGCAGGAGATATGGAGCAAACTGGGCATTACCCCCCGAGGGGTGGATCGCGAAGTCGTGGAGACATTGCATAGAACCCATATCGGAAATGACCAGGATGCGGAGCATATCCTGGATCACGGCCTGCGCAACGCCCTGGCCGATGGCTGGGGTGGTTCCATGCTCAGCACTGACGTCAGCGATATACTATTCGGCACTCCGAGCCCGGTAGCTGCAGGGTCCAACTTCGGCACCCTGCGGGAGGACGAGGTAAACGTTGTTATACACGGCCATGAGCCAACACTATCCGAGCTAATCGTGGCGGCGGCCAGTGACCCTGAAATCTTGGAATATGCCAAGTCCAAGGGGGCCAAGGGAATCAACCTGACAGGTGTCTGCTGCACCGCTAATGAGATCCTGATGCGCCAGGGGGTACCGTTGTTGGGCAACTTCCTTGCACAGGAGCTGGCCATTCTCACCGGGGCTATAGACGCCATGGTGGTGGATATCCAGTGCATCATGCAGGGTATAGTGAAGGTGGCTGAAAACTATCACACCAAGATCATCAGCACCTCCCCTAAGGCGAAGATTACCGGTGCCCTGCACATAGAGTTCAACGAACATGAAGCTATGAGTATAGCCAAGACTATTCTGCGCACAGCGATCGATAACTACCCCAACAGGGGAGCGGTGAACATTCCGGATGTGCAGGACCGCCTTGTTGCCGGTTTCTCCCACGAGTATATTTCGTATATGCTGGGTGGAAGCCTGCGCGAGTCCTTCCGCCCGCTGAATGATGCAATCATGTCGGGGCGTATACGGGGCGCCGCTGGCGTAGTCGGCTGTAACAACCCTAGGGTGACGCATGATGACCCGCACGTTTACATCGTTAAGGAGCTGATTAAGAACGACGTGATTGTAGTGACCACCGGGTGTAATGCTATTGCCTGTGCCAAGCAGGGCCTGCTGACGCCTGAGGTTATGGAGCAGTGTGGGCCCGGACTCAAGGAGATCTGTCATACGATAGGTATCCCCCCGGTACTGCATATGGGCTCGTGTGTCGATAACACGCGTATACTGACTGTGCTCGCCCAGTGTGCTACCGAGGGTGGCCTGGGTGAGGATATCAGCGACCTGCCGGCAGCGGGATTTGCTCCTGAGTGGATGTCGGAAAAAGCGATCTCCATAGGGATGTACTTTGTGGCCTCTGGCGTCACCACCTGGATGGGTATAGGCTCCCCTGTCGCCGGTTCCGAAGAGGTCACCAGGATAATTACCGAGGGGTGGAAGGAGAAAGTAGGCGCGGCCTTCTACTTCGAGCCTGATCACAAGAAGGCTGTTGAGGAGGCGTTAGCTCACATTGATGCTAAGCGAAAGGCGCTCAAGTTGGAGGAGTACAGCCCGACAAGGTATGCTCGAAGCGCAACCTATCTGCCAGCCGAATTCGCTCCTGGAAAGCACGGGGCATATTCGATCAAGTAAGGCGATAAAGCAGCTTAGCTGCAGGTAAATGAAGGGCTCAGCGCTGACGCTGAGCCCTTTTCTATTTCCGTTGTATTGTTCCGAAATTCGACTATAATCCGTGAACGGAATCAGTTTCCTGGCATTGCGAGCCGCAGGTGAAGCAATCTCAACGCTGGTGAGGTCGTCGGGCGCAGAGATTGCTTCGGAGCCCTTCGACAGGCTCAGAACGCCTCGCAATGACAGGGGCGGCGAGATCAAGGGCTGGCAGTTTCGAATGGGTAGGTTGGCCGACG
>DAOUTY010000094.1 GCA_030668425.1 Chloroflexota bacterium | reverse complement strand
CGCTGTGCCATCATTGACTCGACTTCCCTTACTTTGGGCACTGTCCCCCTCTACCAGGCAGCGATCGAGGCCATCAACAAGTGGGGATCAATAGTAGCTATGCCAGTCGATCATCTCTTCGCTGCGATACAAGAGCAGGCTGAAGATGGGGTCGATTTCATGACAGTTCACTGCGGCGTAACTCTAAAGACAGTGAGCCGTCTAAGGCAATCGCCGAGAGTGACAGACGTTGTCTCACGAGGTGGGGCCTTCACCATCGGCTGGATGCTGCACAACGAGCAGGAGAACCCTCTATATGAGTTCTACGACCGTTTGTTGGATATCGCCCGCAGATATGATGTAACGCTAAGCCTGGGCGACGGGCTTCGTCCGGGAAGCCTGGCAGACGCCTCAGACCGCCCCCAGATAGAGGAATTGTTAACCATTGGAGAATTGGTGGAACGGAGCCGGGCAGCCGGAGTACAGGTGATGGTCGAGGGCCCGGGGCATATGCCCCTGGATCAAATCGCAGCCAACGTACAACTGGAGAAGCTAGTCTGCAAAGGAGCGCCCTTCTACGTGCTAGGCCCATTGGTGACTGATATCGGTGCCGGCTATGACCACATTACCGCTGCAATCGGCGGGGCCATTGCTGCCGCATATGGCGCGGACTACCTGTGCTATGTCACACCCTCTGAGCACCTGTCTCTCCCCGATGCTAATGACGTGAGAGAGGGTGTGCTGGCTACCCGCCTTGCCGCCCACGCTGGCGATATCGTAAAAGGGGTGAAGGGTGCTCTTGACTGGGATCTGAAGATGTCGCTAGCTCGCAAGAATCTTGACTGGCAAGAACAGATGAAGCTAGCCCTCGATCCTGGCAGAGCGACAAAGGCCCGCGCGCAGCACGATACCTCGGGCTCAGGTTGCAGTATGTGCGGCCAGTATTGCGCCATGGAGCTAGTTGCCCAGTATCTCGGCACCGCCCCAGGACACTGCTAGTTACGCTATCATTGGAGGGAAATAGAAAATGCCATTATTCCACCCCGTAAGAGAAAGTGACGTTACACGCGCCATTGTGGGCAGTTACCTGCGCCAGTTTGAGGAGTACGCAGAGAGCGATGTCGTCATCGTTGGTAGCGGGCCCAGCGGGTTGATAGCGGGTAAGGAGCTGGCCAAGACCGGGCTCAAGGTGGTTATAGTGGAGAGGAACAATTACCTCGGCGGGGGGTTCTGGATCGGCGGCTATTTTATGAACAAACTCACGCTGAGAGAGCCGGCCCAGGAAGTCCTGGATGAGCTGGGTGTACCCTATGAGAAGGCTGTTGATGGATTGTATGTAGCAGATGCCCCACATGCCTGTGCAAGGGCCATCGCCGCAGCCTACGATGCCGGAGTCAAGTGCTTCAGCTTGACCCTGCTCGAAGACATAATACTGCACGAGAACAATCGAGTTGCAGGAGTGGTGATCAACTGGAGCCCGATCGCCCACCTGCCCAAGGAGATAGCGGCCCTCGACCCCGTGCTGCTGGAGTCCAGGGTAGTGATCGACGCCACCGGCCACGATGCCGTAGTGGCGAAGAAGCTTGAGCAGAGGAAGCTGCTCGAGCTGAAAGGTGAGGGCGCCTTGTGGATTAACAAATCCGAGGATGCCGTCGTGGAGCACACCGGCGAGGTCCACCCGGGGCTCGTCGTAACGGGTATGGCGGTGGGCGCAGTATACGGACTGCCCCGCATGGGCCCTACCTTCGGCGCCATGCTCCTCTCAGGAAAGAAAGCCGCCCAGGTCACGTTGGAGATACTCAAGAAAGCCAGCGCGTCCTGAGCCGTATATGAAGAGCACCAAAGCTCTTTTTTCGCTCGCCAGCTTCTATAACATCAGGGGACTTACCCACACTGAAACATGAAAGCTGAGATCATATCCATCGGGACCGAGCTCCTTCTGGGACAGATCACGGATACCAATGCCCCCTACCTTGCCTCCGAGCTGCCACTATTGGGTATCGACCTCTACTGGATTACCCAGGTGGGTGATAACCGCAACAGGCTGGTGGACGCTCTGAAGCGAGCCTGCAATCGCTCCGACATCATTATTACAACAGGAGGTCTGGGCCCGACAGAGGACGACGTGACCCGCGAGGCCATCGCCGAACTGGTCGGCGAGGAGATGAGGATTGACCCCGAAACCGAGCAATGGCTCAGAGGCATTTTCCAGACGATGAGCTACGAGATGCCTGAAAGCAATATCAGGCAGGCATACCTCATACCATCGGCTCGCGCTATCCCCAATCTACAAGGGACTGCCCCCGGATGGTGGGTAGAGCATGAAGGGAAAGTAATCCTGGCGATGCCCGGACCGCCAGGGGAAATGAAGCAGATGTGGGAAAACGAGATAAGGCCTGACCTCAAGCGGAAGCTGAGTGGCGAGGTTATTATCTCGCGTACCATAAAGACCCTGGGGCTAACCGAGGCTAAAGTAGACGAGATGGTGAGTCCCCTCCTCTCCTCATCAAACCCCACGCTTGCAGTATACGCAAAACTCGACGGCATACAGCTTCGCCTCACCGCCAAAGACCGCGAGCGGTCAAAGGCAGAGAAGGTGATCGCCAAAGCGGAAGAGCAGCTAAACAATATCCTGGGCTGGGCCATTTGGGGATACGATGAAGATACCCTGGAAGACCTGGTGGGCACTATGCTCAGAGAAAGAGGGCTGAGCCTGGCTACTATGGAATCCTGTACCGGCGGACTCCTGGCCAGCACTATAACCGATGTACCTGGAAGCTCTGACTATTTCAAAGGCGGGCTGGTTGCCTACTCAGCAGAGATGAAGGCTGCTTTTGGGGTTGACGCAACGTTGCTGGCCCAAAAGGGAACCGTGGACCCGGAAGTGGCAGCAGCGATGGCCAGGGCAGCACGTCTCAGGCTGGAAGCTGACATCGGTATCGGCATTACCGGGGTTGCGGGACCGGCCGAGGTCAAGGGAAAGCCCGTGGGCACTGTTCACATCGCTATCGATGCTGAGGGGAAAAGAAGCGCTCTCTCCGTACAATACCCGCCGAGACGCCCCGAGGTGAAGCGCCGCGCGGTTTACTCCGCTCTGTTCAAGCTACGGCAACTCCTACTCGACTGGGAATAGCCCCGCTCATCTCAGCTGAAACCCAACTCCAGAAACTGCCTCAGTATTATCGCAGTAATCCCCGTTATCTCGTGGTTCCCGTGGCAGTAATAACTCCAGGGATGAAGCTTGCCTTCAGAATCCGGGGTTTGAGTACTGAAGCAAGCGGGATCCAAGAGCGCTGTCACAGGCGCTTCGATCAGGTCTTCAACTTCTTTTCGATTTACTTTGAACTCGTAGGGATAGGGGATAGCGCCGACAAAAGGCGTAATGATGAAGCGGCTGGTAAGCGTTACCTGGTCATCTAAATTGCCCAGAATCTTAACATCTTCGGCGCGAACTCCGATCTCCTCGAAAGCCTCTCTAAGGGCAGTGGTCTCCAGATCGCTGTCTTCCTCATCATGAGCACCACCGGGGAAGGATACCTGACCTTTATGATATTGCACCCGCCGTGTCCTCTTGGTAAGCACAATATAGTGCTCTCCCATCTTTTCATAAACGGGAACCAGCACAGCCGCAGGCCTAAAACCGGCTCTGGTTACTACCTTCCTCTGTCTTTGAGACAGAACTTCCCTGATTTTTTGCCTCCAGGGTGCTCCTCCAGTCAACACTCGCGCCCGCCTAGCTGTTCTCTGATAACTGAACCCCTCGCCAAAGCCCTTCGACCCTTTTCTTGAGCGTATCGAGATCGGACTCATTTTCGATCACCACATCTGCGTGCTTCGACCTCTGGGCTGCAGGCATTTGAGCTTCGATACGGGCTCTTGCCTGCTCCTCGTTGAACCCCTTTTGGCTACAGAGACGATCGATCACATCGGATTCCGGGGCTGCTACAACCCAGACACGGTCTACAAGGTCAGTCCAGTTGGCTTCGATAAGCAACGCAGCCTCTAGAACCACAACTCCGACCCCTTGACCACGCAGCTCTTCGATTCTTTGCTCTACTATCTTACGCATCATGGGATGCATTATACTGTTGAGTTGCTGAAGAGCCTCAGGGTCATTGAATACGATATCAGCGAGCTTGCCCCGGTCGATCTCCTCGTTGTGGTCCAGGATGCCGTTCCCGAAGGCAGCCACCACCTCCCGCCGGACATCCGTGCTGGAGCGGAAGGCCTCATGACCTATCTTATCGGCATCAACCACCACCGCTCCCTGCTCTGACAGCACCTCGGACACAGCACTCTTGCCGCTAGCAATTCCCCCTGTAAGCCCGATAACAATCATCTGTGATTCCCCGATGCCAACCTACTGCTCAGCCTATTGAAGAGCCCAAGCCAAAATGGCTTGGGCTCTTCAATATATTTCCTTCCTCTCCACCCTTATCAGTGCCAGAAGGATTTCTAATCCTGAGAAAACAAACCGGAGAAGTCTCCGTCGAACTCCTTCAAGAAACCATGCATTTCAAGAACATCGTCCATCCCCACCCCTTGACGCTCGTCAAACCGCTCGTATTCGGCTTCGGTAAGGTCAGTGATAACGTCGGTGACATTGCCATCCTGGACGACGGCAGCTATCAATCCCTGAGTTCCACAGGAACCGCAATAGACACTCAGAACCCAAAGACCGTCCTCCTGGTCAAGAATCCTGATATTTGCTGCATCGTATTTCTGCCCGCAAATACCGCAACTGACCTTGGCGAACAATCTCCTCAAGAATGCCTCTCGCATCACCCTCCTTAAGCTGCTACTTAGAGAGAACGCACCAAACCTAAGCGTCCGGCTTACCCTTTCCGAAGTCCGAGAGATCGAGGGTCTCTATGAAATCGCGGAATGCAGACATCCTCTCCAGTTCCTCAGGCGGAATATCACGCGCTGGAGCTGGCTTGCCAGTCTCCGGGTCGATAATGATTCCAGCCTTCTCAAGCACAGCTTCCTCAGCGAAGATGGGAACTTTGATCCTTACCGCCAGGGCTATGGCATCACTGGGGCGAGAATCGATCTCTACCTGCTTGCCGTCGACCGCCAGGATTATCTTGGCGAAGAAGGTATCGTTTTGCAGATCGGAGACAATGATCGAATTGACAGTAGCCCCCAAAGCTCCGATAACGTTGCTCAAAAGGTCATGAGTTAAGGGACGGGGCACTTGATACTCCTGGAGCTTGACAGCTATAGCATCAGCCTCCGCGGGCCCAATCCATATAGGGAGAAAGCGTTCAGCATCCTTCTCCTTGAGGATCACGACCCGCTGATGATTGAGCATGCTCACACGTATGCTCTCTATCGTCATCTCAAGCATACCAAGCCCCCTGAGTGCCTAATATTCTAACTCATGTCAAGCCTGACTGTCAATAACAACGTTGACAGAATTGAGCCCTTGGACTATATTTGGAAGATACGATAAGGGCGGTTAGCTCAGGGGTTAGAGCGCTGCGTTGACATCGCAGAGGTCACTGGTTCAAATCCAGTATCGCCCACCATTCGACTCGCTTCGCTCGCTCATGGTGTGCCACCAATTTCACAAGCCATAGCATAAAGCTGGTGCGAGAAATGGCACCTGGAAGCGAGTCGAATGCCCTGAGCGGAGCATAACGAAGTAAAGCGAAGCCGAAGGGCGCTATAGAGAAATGAATACTCATGAGCAAGCATTTCATTTATCTCGCTCGTTGTTCAGATAATTCACTCTATGTCGGTTACACCGAAGACATTGAGCACCGAATAAAAAGGCATAATGAAGGCGAAGGTTCTCGGTACACAAAGCATCGAAGACCGATAAACGTTGTCTACACCGAAGAGTTCGACACATCACTCGAAGCAAGAAGAAGAGAATTGCAAATTAAGAGATGGACTCGGGCGAAGAAAGAAAATCTGGTAAAATACGGGCACCCAACTAAGTTCTAGATAAGTACAATTCGACTCGCTTCGCTCGCTCATGGTGTTTCACCAATTCCACAAGCCAAAGCCCGATGTCGGCATGAAAGGCATCTTCAGGAAGCAAGTCGGACACCCGCGTAGAATACCCGGTAAGGCCTTTTTTTACTCTCTGCTCTTGTATCGAGAAATAGAGTAGTGTAGAATCGTGAGAGCCTCTCGTTCTGCACGGGCGGGAGGTTCTGCTATCGAGAGTATGCCTGAGGGTTCATATTGACAACTAAGAAGATTGACGAAACCCAAAAAGCGGAGCGGCTGGAGGTCGTACGTCATTCGGCAGCTCATATCATGGCCGAGACGATCCTGTTGCAGTTCCCCGAGGCAAGATTTGGCATAGGCCCTGCCACATCTGAAGGCTTCTACTACGATTTCGACCTGCCACGTTCACTGACCCCTGAAGACCTGGCTGCTATCGAGTCCAAGATGCGCGAGATCATAGCTTCAAACTCCCCCTTCCTCCGTGAAGAGGTCGACAAAGAGAAAGCCCATGAGATTTTCGGCTCTCAACCCTTTAAGCTTGAGCTAATCGACGAACTGCCCGATGAAATAGTAACTGTTTACCGCCAAGGCTCGTTCGTCGATCTCTGTCGCGGCCCTCATGTAACATCAACGGGAGAGGTCAAAGCATTCAAGTTGCTAAGCATTGCCGGTGCCTACTGGAGAGGCGACGAACACCGTCCGATGCTGCAGCGGATCTACGGCACCGCTTTCGAAACTGAGGAGGAGTTGGAGAGCCACCTGAAGAAGCTCGATGAGGCAGCAAAGCGCGACCACAGGAAGCTGGGCAAGGTACTCGACCTGTTCAGCATCCACGAAGAGGCAGGGGCAGGACTCGTCTACTGGCACCCCAAGGGGGCCATGATCCGCAACATAATCGAGGATTTCTGGAAAAGCGAACACTTCAAGCGAGGTTATGACATCGTCAACATACCTCACCTCGCCAAGATCGATCTCTGGAAGCGTAGCGGGCATTTGGAATTCTACCGCGATGCCATGTACCCACCT
>DAOUTY010000096.1 GCA_030668425.1 Chloroflexota bacterium | reverse complement strand
AGCTCGCAAAACCCAGAACAGAGGGATCAGTTCTGACGTCGAGTACCGCGGGCAGACCTGAGTCGAAGGCCCTCCTTAAAGCGGGTTGGATTTCCTCCGGTTCGGTTACTAGCTCTCCGTAAGCACCCAGGCTTTGCGCGTACTTATCGTATCTCACGTCCTCGCTCAGTTTAGAACAAAACTCGCCACACTGGTTCAGTTGCTGATCGTGTCTAACCATACCCCACTGGCAATCGTTGCCTACGACGACCACGATCTGCTTGTTGTGCCTCACCGCCGTGTCGATCTCGCTGGCATTAAACATGAAGGAGCCATCTCCGGTTATACACAGGACCCTCTTATCTGGCTTCGCTGTCTTGACGCCTATTGCGTAGGGAATTCCTCCTCCCAAATGGCCTAGCGAGCCACCCTGGGCATTTATGAAGCTGCCGGGAAAGCTGGCACGGTGAAGGGCGGTGACGTGGGCGTTTATATCTCCTCCGTCCATTATGATGTACGAATCCTTGCCCAGGAATTCGCACACTTCTTTACCAAGACGGCTGGGATGAATAGGGATATCCGAGCTCGACGCCCCTGCTTGCAGAATGTCTTCAACAGACTTGGCGATGCTCTTTACGTTTCTCACCCACTCCGTTTCCTCGCGTTTGCCGCCGCTCTTGAGTGCTTCCTTCGCTGATTCAATCAACTGGGTCAGGACGGCTTTGGCGTCTCCCCATATGCCGATGTCAACGGGCCTGTTTCTGCCGATCTCTAAAGGCTCGATATCCACGGAGACCACCTTTACATCGGGCGCATAGAAATTGCCGGCGCCGTAGCCCAATATCTCCTCGAATCTAACCCCGATCGCCAGAAGTACATCGGCCCCTGCTATGCTCCCGAAATCAAGTCCAACAGGGCCTCCGCAGAGCGGGTGATCGTCCGGCATGCAGCCTTTCCCGCCTATCTCATAGCATACGGGTATATTGGTAAGTTCAGCGAACTGTATGAGCTCGTCCGATGCGCCTGACCAGAGAATCCCACCCCCGATCAGTATTCCCGGCTTCTCAGCAGCCAGTAGCCATTCTGCGGCTTTCTTCACCAGTCGAGGATCACCGTACGGGCGCGCTTTGGTCCTGTACCTGTCTGGCGGGATGATCGGGGCCTCCTCTTCTTCCACGCTGAGCAGCAGGATATCATAGGGGAAATCCAACAGCACGGGTCCTTTGCGGCCGGTATCCGCATATCTAAAAGCTGTGGCTACATATTCCGCCAGCCGTCGCTTTGTCGTGCAGTAGCCTCTCCACTTCGTAATCGATCGATACATGTCTCTTGAATCAAACTCCTGTATAGCTCCCTTTCCCTCAAAGAAATGCGGCGTATGAGTACAGATGCCGACAACAGGCGCGCATGCGTACCACGCGGTTGCTATACCCGCTGCCATGTTTATAACACCTGGTCCTGATGTAACCATGGTCACGCCGGGCTCGCCGGTGGCTATCGCATAGCCGGTTGCGGCGTTAGCCACGGCCTGTTCATGCCTCATGTCGATGAGCTCTATCCCCTCATCTACGCACTTATCGTATATCTCGCTGATTTCGCCGCTGAGGGTGAATATGTGTTTCACCCCCTCATTCTTCAAAGCCCTGCCGACAAGTGCACTTCCTCTTACTGCTGCCATTTCAACCTCCTGGATTTAGTATTGCCGAACTCTGCTCACCCCTCAGTTACTTGAAGGCGTGATCAGAGTCAAAGGGGTAATGCCGGATGCTGCCGATTATGCTCTGATTCATGGAAAATTTCAGGATGTGATTCTAACCGATTCGTCAATGGTTTTCAAACACATAGGTCAGCGGAAGGAGGTTTAAATGGTAGCTGGCGAGGATCATTAAAAGATGAGTCGGCGATAAATTGAAATCGTCCATCCCAGTTTGCGGTAACTATTTGATGTTCAAAGCCTGGCGGCAAGGTCTGATAGACCCAGGCTATGGAGCTTTTCCCTGGTGGGACGCCCCTCGGCATCGAGAGGTCGCAACTTGTAGTACTGCTTGAGCATGAGATCGATATCGGGCACAGAGCCAGCAGCGCCGCCCTCGTTGGTGGGGGTCAGGATTCGTTGCGGCAGTCGATCATCCGCCGCCCCGACGCCCATAAGGTTGCACAGGCCTCTTTTCAGCAACCAGGTCCTCTCGCCGCACTCCATCATCTCCTTCAGGTCGTAATCAAAGCCGGTAGTTGTCCTCAGCATATCGAGCACATCCCCTACGCTAAGGGAAAGGAGGACGAACTGGCAGATTATGGCGGAGTTCACTACCATAGCCAGATTCTCAGAGACGATAGTCATCTCCGCTTTACCTTCACTCGTCTTCGGATTATAGCCTCCGTGCAACCCAATCTCTGGGGCGACAAACGTCCCCGTCTCGGCATAAGCGACGATATGTGTCAAGTGGCAGCCGCCTCGTACGGATGTGGCATAAGCCAATCCCAAGCCGTGCCCCGCCCGGGGATCGTGCATGGGCAGCTCAAGCCCCTTAACCTCGATTGCATTATTATAGGCATTCCTGCCGATTTTCTGGGCAGCGCGCTTGCTTCCCTCCGCCAAGGTATCACCGAACCCATCACGCCGAGCAATCTTGTCTACCATCTTCAAAATGGCACCCATATCGCCCCATTTCAACTCGATGCCATCGGTATCTTGCTTACCAATAATGCCGTTCTCAAAACAATCGATGGCAAAGGCGATGGATGCACCGCAGGAGATGGTATCAAGTCCATACCTGTTGCAAACCTCGTTTGCCTTCACGATCCCGGCCAGATCGTCAACCATGAGCAGGCTTCCGAAGCTGGCGCAGGTTTCGTATTCTGGCCCTGGCCCTTCATCTGTGTTATAGGGCCCCTCTTCAACCTTGATTACCCTTTTACAGGCAACCGGACAGCCATAGCAGGCATGGGTTCTGGTTAGATATCTTTCGCTCAAGGTTGCTCCGTCTATCTTGGAGGCCAGGGCAATGTTTTTACCCAGGGACCAGTTCTTGATTGGCAGGTCGCCGCTCATCGCTCCGTCGACCATGCCACCATCGGTGCCGTAGTTCCGCAAACTGTGAGTGATCGCGCTCGCTTTGACCTTCTTCATGATCTGCTTGCGCCCTCTCTCAAATTCGGCAGGGTGGGCTGGTTCAACCTTTCCTGAACCCCGAACTGCAATCGCCTTCAGTTTCCTGGCACCCATCACTGCACCGGTACCGCAGCGACCAAGGACAGCGTCCTTGTCATTTATCGCCGAAGCATACCTAACCAGGTTCTCTCCTGCCTGGCCGATTGCCAGGACCTTGGCGCTTCTCCTTCCTCCGATGCGCTCCTTGAGAAGGTCGGTTGTTTCGTAGATATCTCTGCCCCAGAGGTCGGAGGCGTCCCTGATCTCCACTTGGTCATCGTCAATGAAGAGATAGACAGGCCTGTCGGAGATGCCCGCTATGGCGATTCCATCATAGCCTGCGAATTTCAGCTCGGGACCGAAGTTGCCGCCACAGTTGCTCTCCCCCCAGATGTTGGTCAAAGGAGATTTAAAACCTGCTGCAAGGCGTGATACACCGGGGAGAGCAGTTCCTGCCAGTGGCCCGGTCATTATGAAGAGGATGTTCTCTCCTGATAAGGGATCGACATCTGGCGAAACGCGGTCGAGGAAAAGCTTTGCTGCCAGCCCGCTTCCTCCAATGAATCTCCGTAGTATGTCTTGCTCCAGCGTGGAGTGGGCGATCGAGCCATTGGCCAAATTGACCTCCAGAATCTTCCCTTTATAGCTTGCCATTCTTGCTTCCCCTGTAGAAAAAATCAGTAAATAGGTATGCCCTATGAACCCGCAGGCCCGCCACCTCCCCGGGGTTTATGAAATGAAGAGGTTAAATAGTGAAACTGCTTGCCGTCTAAACACGTTGGTCTCACAATGTCGATGGGAAGAGAGTCCATAGGTCACAGGCGTAGACATAACCTATGAGCTCACTCTGAGTCTTCCTTCCAGAAGCCACCTCCAGCATCAGTTTGAACAGATCCTTCCCGACATGCCTGATATCGGTGATTGCCCTGTCAATATCTACCAGGTAGTCCAGAATATCGGGGAGTTTCTTGAAGTGATCCCGTCTGGCTGTGAGCTTGATAACGGGTACGAATGGGAAGCCGTAGGGAGCTGCACATTCAGTGGAGTACGTTATGATGTTGCAGCCAGCGGCTGCCAGGCCAGCCAGAGACTTCAGGTCGTTGCCTGGTGTATCGACAAAGAACATACCCTTCCCTTCTGGTACCTCTCCGTAGCCTACGACTTCGGTCAAGGGCTTTGTTCCGCCCTTGAAGATGGCACCCAACGCCTTTTCCTCCATGGAACTCAACCCATCCTCAATGTTCTGATGGTCAGGGTTCGCGCCAAAGAAGTCCACGCCGAAACCTTTAAGCCATTGTTCATAGTCCTGGACCACCTTGAGCATTTTCTGTTTCACCTTAGCATTTACTGCCCTTGCCGCAATTACATGCTCGGCCCCGATAACCTCGGGCGTCTCGCTAAAGCCGCCGCTACCGCCGTTCTCGATTACGAAGTCCAGAGCAGCGCCCTGGGCAGCATTGGTCACCGGGCCCGATATAGGTGTTGAGCCACCGCACTCCACGCCGTGCCGCAACTTTGAGATGGGCATAGGCTCTCTCTTTATCCTCGATGCATCGCTCGCCATCTGGCGGACGATATTTACTCCCTTGGACACCGCAGTCATCGCACCACCTTCCTGGTGAATCTTGCATATGTCAACGGGTTTACCTGATTCAGCGATGCCATTTGCTATGCGGGAGGGATCGGAATCCGCACAATCCGGGCTCACGACAAGGACGCCAGCCAGGTTTGGATTCTTACCCAGATTGATGAGAGTGCGGCACACCATTTCTTCATCAGAGGGAACGAGGCCGCAGGCCACCCTGTGCGTGAATGGAACACAATCCCTTATTTCTCTTGCAATCCAATTGGCTGGATCGGATGAACAGGATACGGTTGATATGACGCCGATGTAGTTTCTTGTACCTGCTAAACCGTCTTTTCTAGGATAACCCAGAAACTCCATTCTTAACTCCTTTTCCTCCTTGCTGCTCCTATCCTAAGGCCAATCATATTGTGCATGTGGACGTGCTGTCCTGGCTTGATATCGTTGGTGGCCTTCCCGATAACCTCACCGAACTTAATTATCTTGCTGCCAGAGTCTATTTGTTTGATGCTAAACTTGTGCTGGTATGTGATAGGATCCAGCAACTTGACGGAAACTGCCTGCCCGGTTACTTTCAAATCCAGCTCTGTTCCTGACTCCAGGTCCATTAGCGCAACACCTACGTTATCCTTAGGGTTTAGCACCAGTCCCTTTATTTTACCTCCCTTCATATTGAAAACACCTCTCCTTCTATACCTAAATGAAAGTTAATGACTGCTTTGGATTCTCAACCAGCAGAGTGTGTATTTGTTCCTCAGTCATGCCCTTTATCCTCATTATTGGTACAACATACTTCAAGATATGGGCATAACCATGCCCCCCGTAGCGGCAACGCATCGTCTTAAAGCAAATGTCCTGAGATAGTAGTATTTGATTCAAGTGTCCTGCCTCAATAAGCTGAATTATCTCGTTGATGCGGGAGCGGTCATTCGGCATGTCGATCTCGGGCATAAAATAGTAGTCCAACTGCCCGAAGTGGTCGTACTCAAGATAGCAACCAGTCTGGGCTAGCTCACAGCGTCGTTCGTGGGTAAGCAATGTCCGATCGACGTCACACATAATAATGTGATGCGGATCGGCTCCGGCATCGGTCAATATCTTGACAACTTTCAATGGGTCAGCCTCATGGCGGGGGGCGTGGATGGATATTAGGGCACCTGTAATCTGTTGCGCGCGAGCTCCAGCACGAAGAACCTTCAGTTCGTTGGGGTGCAGGGGGGATGAAGTCCCGAGTTCACCAATGATTCCCGCCCGGATTCCAGTACCATCAGCACCTTCGGTTATATCCTGGATAAATTCCCCCAGGATGTCGTCCTCGGTTTTGGTATCCATTCCTGCGGCGTGGGCTGGCCAAACGTAGTATCCCGAGCCCATAATCATGTTGAGACCTGTTGCCCTAGCTATGCGCACTAATGCCCTGGGGTCACGCTTATGATCACGGTTCGAGCAATCGACAACGGTGCTACCCCCCTCTTGCTTAAAGAGCATAACCTCTTCGATAGCTTCCTGTTCATCATCTAACATAAGATTGTCTATGGAGTTAAGCTGGTGGTGGCGCACCCAATTGAGGTTTTCGATGCTGATTGGCTGCTTTGCAAGGGGCTTGTCACTTATCAGCTCTGGCTCCCGATAGTATACGCTGGCATCTATCATGAAGTGTTCGTGCGGAAGCGTTATCCCCAAATCATCCGGGGATATTAACCCCAGTACGGTTTGAACCATACCCTTAAGCTGCCCTCTGCCAATTGCTTCCATACTCAAAGCTCCCGCAACATCCGCGCCGTGCCGGGGCAGCCAAATACAGCTTCGAAGTCGGGATGGCGCTTTTCATCGTGGATTCTGAAGCCTGCTTTCTGGTAGGCACGCTCCGCCGGGGTGTTGCCGATGAGGAAACTGACCTGCGCTAGTCCGAAACCCCTCCTCCTGCCTTCTTCGAGTATCTCGCCGATAAGAGCGCCTATCAGTCCGCGGCCCCGGTATTCGGGCAGAGTAGCCACGCTCTCAAGTATCCAAGCGCCCTCGTGAGGGCCGAGGTGGCAGGTCAGGTATGCTGCGACTCCCTGTTGTCCACTAGCCATGTCCGCATCTGTGAGGTCCATCTTTTCCATAACGACCGGCCAATGCGGCGCTACCTT